>NZWZ01000008.1:23685-43479 GCA_002701745.1 Flammeovirgaceae bacterium | reverse complement strand
CTGCCTTTTTAATATTAAATGGTATATCTAGATCAATAGCATCTTCTTCATCTCTTTCACTATCAAGTTTGAATCTATCTTTATCTGGAGGGTTATATTCTTCACATACCTTAATACCCCCTACTCCAGGTCCCATAGCAATGATTGATAATTTTAATATGATTGACCAAATCGGTAGTGTAATGATTTTAGGTATATTAGTTTCAATACCTTCATCTTTAATTGCATTTTTATTCGCAAGAAATTTATTAAATAAAGATAATATCTCTATTAAAAATAAGGTTCAAAAATTTAAAAATCCTAGCATATTTTCCTATTTAACTATTTTAGTTCCTCTTCTTTTAATAAGCTTAAATACAATAAGTGACATTATAGTTATCGATAATGTTACATACATTAATACTGTTATTAATTTTTTAGGGAATCCGATAATTGCATTATTTATAGGGGTAGTTTTATCTTTATTTATTCCTAGAGAAAAAGAGCTTAATTCAATAATTAAAAATTCATTCAATGATTTCTTACCGATTGTCTTACTGACATCAATGGGAGCAGCATTTGGAAATATTATCAAAAACTCTGACTTAACCTTACTATTACCTGACCTTCTAAGTATAAACAATAATAATGTTGTATATATATGTTTTATAGGATTTTTATGTAGTGCAATTCTAAAAACTAGTCAAGGTTCAAGTACTTCCTCAATGATAATTGTTAGCTCAATTATTTTTCCAATAATTTCAGATTTTGGCTTTGATATATTTGAATTATCAATGATAATTTTATCAATTGGATCGGGATCAATGATGATATCCCATGTTAATGATTCTTACTTTTGGATTGTTACTAAACAAACTAAATTCAATTTAATCGATGGTCTAAAATATTTTTCAATTATGAGTATCGCACAAAGCTTTGGGACATTTCTGTTTATTATTCTTCTTGTTACTTTAAAATCTCTGTAAGCAAGTTTTAAAAACTATTGACATCTAACCCCGTATACTCAACAAACAAAAATATGAGATATTTATTTATATTAATCTTTCTATTTGTATCACTTGATAATCTCTCTCAGGATAGATCGCAATGGAGCAGAGGTGCAGCTGGACAAAACTTTCAAATGCCAAACATGATAGTTAAAGGGAAATTGGTAGACTCTGAATCCAATGACGGATTATCATATGCTACAATTTCTATTGTTACTTTAGATTCTATATTAATTTCAGGAGGTATAACTGATGATAACGGTAAGTTTAAAATAGAAATAAACCCTAGAAAGATGGTGGAGAAAATTCGTGAAGAAAGGAAAGCTAATTCCAGGGGGACTGGTATGGGTTTAATAGCCGAAATAACTTATGTAGGATACAAAATAAAAAAAGTATCAATCCCATTTACAAGAGAAAATAGAGAAGTTGATTTAAAAAATATTATTCTAGAGTCAGATGCTACAGCATTGAGCGAAGTTACAGTAAGAGCTGAAAAAAGTAGTTTAGAACTTAAGTTAGATAAAAGAGTATTTAATGTTGGAAAAGACCTAAGTAATAAAGGTGGTACTGCTGAAGAAATATTAGAAAATATTCCATCTATTGATCTAGATATAGAAGGTAATATTAGTTTAAGAGGGTCACAAAGTGTAAGAATATTAATTGATGGAAAACCTGCTAGTATGATGGGATTTGATGGACCTAATGCTTTCAAACAGCTCCAAGGAAATGAAATTGATAAAGTAGAAATTATAACAAATCCATCTTCAAGGTTTAGTGCTGAGGGTTCATCCGGAATATTAAATATTATATTGAAAAAAGAAAGGCTTAAAGGCTTAAATGGATCTATTAATTTAAATACCGGTTATCCTAGTCAAAATGGTTTATCTACAAATTTTAATTACAGAAAAGGTAAATTTTCTGTATTTGCATCAGTTAATCTTAGTCAGAGAGAATCTAGAGGAGGAGGATGGACAAACTCCGACTTTTATCTATCTGACACAACATATTCTTCATATATAGATAGAGACAGAGAAAGCAATAGTAAATCTATTGGAGGTAGAGTTGGTTTTTCTTTTTTCCCTAACAAAAATAACATTTTTAATTTCTCATTTGGGTTAAGATCTAGTGATAGTGATGGTGATAGCAAAAATATTTATACTGACTTTACAACATCAGGGGAACAAATTGGTGAAAGCAAAAGATTCGAAAATTCCAATAGAATCAGTGATAACTATAATTATAATATTTCATATACCAAAAACTTTAAAAAGAGAGGCCATAATCTAAAGTTAAATTATTCATGGAGTAATAATGATTCAAAAAACTTTGGCAGTTACAATGAGCCCTTAATTAATTTAAACCAAAGAACAAATCAAGAAAGTGGTAGGAACGACGAAAATATTAGAGTAGACTATACACTACCATTTAATTCTAATAAAGGAAAATTAGAAATGGGTTATAGAAAAGATTATGATGAAATGAATAGTGATTATGTTGCTGAACAACAATTTGATGGAAGATGGAGAGTAATTCCACCATCAAATACATATGATTATTATCAAGATGTCAATGCATTTTATTTACAAATAGGTAATCAATCAGGTAAACTTTCATATCAAGCAGGTATAAGATATGAAGACACTGATTTTTTTGCTAATCTTATAAATACTAATGAGACAACCGCTTTNAAATATTCAAATTACTTCCCTTCAGCTTTTTTGACTTATGAGTTTAGTGATAAGCAGTCTATACAGGGGAGTTATAGTAAAAGATTAAGAAGGCCNAGATTTTGGGATTTAAATCCTTTTTATGGGCTTGGTGATAGCAGATTCAATTTTGTTGGAAATCCTTTTCTAGATCCTGAGCTTACTGATTCATATGAAATTGGATTTTTAANTGAATTCAAAAAAGGAAATTTTTATGTTGGAACATATTATAGACACACTGAAGACGTAATAGAAAGAATATTTGATGTTAATGACAATGGTTATTCAGTTTTTAAACCTATGAACTTAGGATATACAAATGCCTATGGAATTGAATTTAATGGTTCTATTGAGTATAATAAATGGTTAAAAACTACTGGATCTTTTAACTTCTTCCAATCTGAAACTGAGGGTGAATATGAACCTATTGATGGAGGTAGAACTCAAGAATTCTATGCAAAATCTTATAGCTGGAGAACAAGATTAACTAACAATTTAAAGATGTTTAATAATAAACTNGAAGGGCAAGTTACATTTGATTACAGAGGACCATCTGAATCACCTCAAGGTAAAAACCTATCTTCATATGGTGTTGATTTAAGTTTATCAAAAGATATATTTAAAAACAAAAAAGGAACTGTATCACTTACAGTCAGAGACCTTACTAAATCTAGAGTAAGGAGATATGAAAGAGGCGGAAAACCAGGTGATAACTATTTCACTGCTGGTGAATATTCATGGAGAAGGACGCAAGAATTTAGATTGTCACTTCAGTACAGAATAAATCAAAACAAGAGAAGAGGTGGTCAAAGAGGTAACTTTGATTCATCAGAATTTCAAGGAGGAAGTGGAATTTTTGGAAATTAACAATAAAAAAAATAATTTTATACGATAACAGTATAAAATTGTATTTATCCAAACTTCAAAAATTTATTCTTTCAAAATCACTTGAGAATATAAATAATGAAAATCTTGATATTGATTGCGATGCAATAGAAAAATTTACTCCTGTTAATAGTAATAAAGAGAAAAAATTTGATCTAATTAATTCATCCATAGATGACTTACTAGAAATAAAAAAAGATTCAGAATCAACTACTAACTCTGAATTTAAATTAAGATACGGCTATATAGAATTAGATTCAAATTCTCACGCACACATTTACTTCTATGAACCAATAGTCAATTTTTTTGGTGTTAAACCCAAAGAAAAATTTATTGACTCAAAATCCTCAATTTTTGATAGTTTGAGCGATAAAAGAAAAAAATTTGAGATAAAAAAAAGAAAGTATATTAGAAAAGAGGGAAATCATAAAAGGGGAATTATTAGAGGTGAGTGTAAATATTTAAAAAGGTCAAAAGCATCATTAAGTAGATCATTTTCATCATTATTAAACAAAAAACTAATGAGAAAGATTTCAATAATTAATTATGAAAACAGAGAAATAGGAGTTGGTTTTAATTTGACAGAAAAAGGAAAACAAGTAATTAATGAAAGATAAAATTATATTTTTGATTTTAATCTGTTTATTAATTTCTTGTGAAAATGACAGAAAGAGTAAGACGGTTTCACCACGAATAAAATCATATACAAAAGTTAGTTCTCCATCTAATAATGAAATCATAAAAAAAGGAGATTCTATTTTCATTGAAATTAAATCAATGAATAAAAATAATTATATAATTAACTCTAAAGTTATTATTGAGGGAGATACCATAAACTTTGATAAAAAATTTAGATTTTCAAGTAATAAATTTATAAAGTACGGAAAGAAACAAATTAAAATAATTCGTCAGCTATCAAATAATAAAATAGAGACTGATATTAAATCTGTTTACATATACCCAATAGATAAACCAAAATCGTATAGCTATGAAATTTTAAAAATTTTACCTCATGACATAAATACATATACTCAAGGTTTAATATTATATAATAATATTTTTTTTGAAAGCTCAGGTCAATATGGCAAATCCTTTCTTAGAAAAACAAATTCCATAAATGGAAATATAATTAAAGAAATAAAGATTGATGATAATTATTTTGCTGAAGGAATAACAATTTATGATAAAAGTATCTACATGTTAACTTGGAAAAGTAAAAAAGGGTTTAAATATGATATAGATTCATTTGAGAAAATAGGAGAGTTTAATTATCAAACTGAGGGTTGGGGATTAACAACATTAAATAATCAAATTGTAATGAGTGATGGTAGTGAAAAAATTTATTTTAGAAATCCTCATACATTTAATTTGGAAAATACAATTGAAGTTTATAATAATAACGGTAAAGTAGAAAATATTAATGAGCTAGAAACAGTCAATGGTAAATTATATTGTAATATATATGGTAAGGATTTAATTCTAATTATTGATCCAAATTCAGGTTTAGTTATTGGAGAAATAAATCTTGAAAATATATTTAATAGAAAAAATTATAATAATACTATAGATGTAATGAATGGAATTGCGTATAATCAGAAAAATAATTCATTAATAATCACTGGTAAATGGTGGCCATCAATGTATGAAATTAAAATTTTAAATTAAAACTATGAATCTTAATGAAATAACAGCGAAAGTAAAAGAACTATCATCTAAAAGCTCTGGTAAAATTGAATCAAAAATTAAATTTGTTTTCAATGATGGATGCATATTTATTGATGATACTGTAAATCCTACAATTATTAATAATGAAAATCAAGAGGCAGATTGTACAATAACTATTAGCAATGATGATTTCGGAAAAATTTTAAATAAAGAAATGGATTCCATGGGAGCTTTTATGTCAGGAAAGATGAAAATAAGTGGAGAAATGACTGTGGCAATGAAATTATCTTCATTATTTGACTAAAAAAGAAGATTGTGCGCATGAGAAGAGTCGAACTTCCACGACTAAAATAAGTCACTAGGCCCTCAACCTAGCGCGTCTACCAATTCCGCCACATGCGCTTATATAAATTACTGCTTTCTTTGTGTCCAAATTTCATATTTTGGATCACCTTTAGAACTGAAACCTTTATGGTGCCAGTCACCATCTTTTAATTCGAAATTGAATTCTAGAGATTTTCCTACAGTATTTGAATCTCTAGAAAAAAATTCAATATTTTCAACATACTTACCATCTTCAGCTGTATAGGTACCTCCACCAGTACCATAAAATCCTTTTTTTGAAATATCATAAGCAATCCACTGAAACCTATTTCCTGCTAATATTTTCATTGTTTTTCTCGGTCTATTTACATCTCTCATTCTCATCTCCCCTCTTCTTTCTATTCCACTCATTAACCAAGATCCACTAAGCTGATCTTCATTTGGATTTTTTGTGAATTTTTGACCATCAATTTTCATTTTTCCAGAATCATTTTTTAATTCAATTTTTATATTTGAATAATACAATGTATCACCAACTGATGAAGAATCTTCAGAGTTAAATTCTAAAACTTCATAATATCGATCATCTAATGAGTAAAATCCACCCTTGGTACTAATAAATTCTTTAGACTGCAAATTATACTTTGTGACNGTAAAATAATTATCTGAATATATTCTTAATTCATAAATANCACTATCAATATTTACCCAAGAAGTATTTTTGATTTCACTTGAAAAAGTTAAGAGGCTTAATACAAAAGTTAAAAGTAAATTAAGCATTATCATTTAACATTACTGGCATTACAAGCATAGTGATATCTTCATTATCATTAANATCCTCAGGAATTAATAAACCAGCTCTATTTGGCTCTGAAAGTTTTAATATAACTTTTTCAGATTCAATATTTGATAACATTTCAATTAAAAATTTTGCATTGAATCCTATTTCAATATCATCTCCATCATGCTCACAAGAAATTCTTTCATTTGCTTCATTTGAAAAATCCAGATCTTCTGCTGAAATTAAAATTTCAGATCCTGTTATTTTAAATCTTACTTGATTAGTGGTTTTATTCGCATAAATTGAAATTCTTTTTAATGATCCTAAAAGTTCAGATTTAGTGATTGTTACAGTATTTGAATTATCACTAGGTATAACATTNTCATAGTCAGGATATCTTTCATCTATTAATCTACATACCATTTTGATGTTTTCGAAAGAGAAATAAGCATTAGATGCATTAAAATCTAATTTAATATCTGAAGATTTATCAGTTGGTAGTATAGATTTTAGAAGGTTTAGTGATTTTCTAGGAAGGATCATATCATGATCAACTTCATCTCCTTTTATATCTGTCCTAATATATTTTACTAATCTATGACCATCAGTAGAAACAAAAGTACATCCGGTTGAAGATAATTTAAAAAATACCCCTGTCATTGCAGGTCTTAATTCATCAGTGCTTGTAGAAAAGATAGTATTTGAAATAGCAGAATTAAGTATTTCTGAATTAATGTCTGAAGAGTATCCATCATTAACTCCTGGAACTTTAGGAAAATCAGCAGAATTTTCACCAGCTAATTTATATCTTCCATTATCTGAATTAATTTCTATATTATAATTTTGATCATCAATTGAAAATGTAACAGGTTGTTCTGGTAAATTTTTAAGAGTTTCTATTAATATTTTAGCAGGTATTGCAACGCTTCCATCTTCTTTGGATTCAACTTGTAATTCAACCATTACAGATGTTTGAAGATCTGAAGCTGTAATTAAAAGATTACCACCTTCTATTTCAAACAAAACATTCTCAAGAATTGGAACAACTGGATTTGATGTGATAACTCCACTTATTGAATTTAGATTTTTAAGCAAATATGATGATGAAACAATAAAATTCATTATTTATAAAATTTGTGAGAGTAAATTTATAAATAATTATTAATCTTCTTCAGTAAAATCTAGAGTTTTGCTTTCATCACTGGATGCATCATCATCTAAACTAATATTTTTTCTTTTATAAGCTGGAATGGCAAGCTTCTGTTCTAGGGATTCATCACCATAGTTTTGACTATTATGATTATTCACTCTTTTTTTTCTTTTAGAAATATATTCATTTTTTTTATTCGATGAATCTTCAAATTCAAAAGGATCTGAAGAATCTAATTCTTCAATTATAACCTCATCGGTTTTATCGGGATATTCAGATTCCTCACTAACTGTATCGAATGAATCCTCTGACTCTTGGTAATCATCTTCAATATTATGAATTACTTCTTCCATAGGATCCTCATCGTCNCTTTTTACAAATTGAACTTTATTTTCTTCAAATAATTGAGTTTGAGATGTATTATTATCTTGTGAATCATCAGTGTTTTCAATATGAATTTCATTATTTTCAAAGCCAGTTGCAATAATTGTAACTCTAACTCTGTCATCTAATTCACCATCAGTAGCTGTTCCAAAAATCATCTCAGCATTTGAAGAAGTAGCATCATTAATTAGTTGAGTAATTGTGTTTAACTCTCGAGTAGTTAACTCATTATCTCCACCTCCAGAAACTATGTTAAGTAATATTTTTTTAGCTCCATTAATGTCTCTATCATTAAGAAGTGGAGAATTTATAGCATTTTCCACTGCATCTTGAGCTCTATTATCTCCAGATGCTTCCGCAGACCCTAAAACTGAGGTTCCAGCATTTCTCATTACTGTATTTACATCTTCAAAATCAACATTTATTTGTCCAGGAATAGTAACAATTTCAGCTATACATTTTGCGCTTGTAGCAATTATATCATCAGCTTTTTCAAAAGCCATTGATTGGCTTAAATCTCCATAAATTTCAATTAATCTTTGGTTTAATATAGTTATTACGCTATCACATCCTTTTTTTAACTCTTCAACACCTTTTAGAGCTTTATCCATTTTTGATTTTCCCTCAAAATCAAAAGGTAAAGTAACAATTCCTACGGTTAATATATCAAGTTCCTTTGCAATTTGAGCAATTACAGGAGCAGCTCCTGTTCCTGTTCCTCCACCCATTCCAGCAGTAATAAATAACATTTTAGTTCCATCATTTCTCAATAACTCTCTTATTTCATGACTACTTTCCAAAGCTGCTTCTCTTCCTTTTTCAGGATTAGCACCAGCTCCTAAACCTTTGGTAAGTTCCATACCAATTTGAATTTGACTTTTAACATTAGATGAGTGTAAAGCCTGAATATCTGTATTACATATAATAAANTCAACATTTCTAATGCCGATAGAATCCATATAATTCACTGCATTACTACCGCCACCACCGACACCTATTACTTTTATAATTGATTTGTGATGAGAAGGAACGACAAATTCAAAAGCCATAATTAATTATAAATTTTCATCTTTAAATTCAGTAAGGTCATCATCTTTTAAAAAACCTTTAATTCTTTCCGTTACTAGTTTACCAAAATTATTGACCTTAGGTAAAGATGGTTTTCTGAATGAGACATTTTCGTCTTTGGATAAAAGATTCAACGAATTAATATAATCCCATAATAATAAACCAACTGATGTTGAGTATTTTGGAAACTCTAAGTTGACAATATCAGATTTTGTAAGATATGAGGATGGAAAACCCTTTCTTACATCTAAACCTGTTATATACTTCACTTGTTGTTTTAAATTCAATAATTGTGACCCTCCACCGGTAATAACTATACCAGCAGATAATTTCTCACTCATTCCACTATTTAAAATTTCTTGATGAACTTTCTCAAAAATTTCTTCCATTCTTGCCTCTATAATTTTATATAAATTATCAAGTAATATTTTTTTATCTTCTCTCTGACCTTCTCCTTTTATTTTAACAAATTCCTTTACAGGCCTCTTGACATATAAGGCTTTTCCAAATTTAATTTTTAGAGCCTCAGCATGATGTTTTGGTAATCCTAGTCCCTCTTTAATGTCTTGAGTCACAATATCTCCGCCCAAAGGAATTACTGCAGTATGTCTAATTATATTATCATGAAAAATTGAAATATCAGTTGTACCTCCTCCAATATCAACTAGGCATATCCCATCTTCTTTATCATTTTCATCGAGCAGTGCAAGACTAGATGCCAATGGTTCCAAAATTAAATTTTTACATCTTACATTTGATCTTCTAATAGATTCCTCCATTATTTTAATATCTACTTTATTTGCACTGATAATATGAAAATCTGCTTCTAATTTTTTTCCAAATTCACCAATTGGATCTACAGAATCATGATCTTCATCAATTGTAAATTTTTGATGCATGCTATGTATAATTTTATGATTAGTAGGAATAACAGCCATTTTAGATCTTTCCTCAAGTCTTTTGACATGACTTGAATTTATTTCTATGGGTTCATTTTCATTATTTTGTAAACCAATAGAATGGTGAGTACTAAAGCTTCTTATATGTTTACCAGCAATGCCAACATTAACATCTTTAATAGGTACGTTAGCCATTTCACTAGCTTTTTGAACTACTTCTTTAATCTTTGATGTTGCTTTGATTAGATTTTGAATCATTCCTTCTGATACTCCCTCTGAATCGGTTTCTGCAAATCCAATAATACTTAACTTATTATTTTCAGTTTGTTCTGCTATAATCGCGCATATTTTTGAAGTCCCAATGTCTAACGCAGTATAATATTTTTTCTCCTTTTCCATTTACTAGCTTTTATCACAAATAATTTGGTTCTTAAATTTAACGTTGACCGTATTATAAGTATTCCAGCCTTTTGCAGGAACAATTTTATTGTAGAAAAGATTAATTTTTTCAAACTTTTCTTCCAAATCATCGGGATACCCAAAAATAATTTTTTGTTTTGAAAATTGTGGATGAATCACAATATTTTTATTTGAATTTATCTCTATTTCTGAAATTATTTTAGAAAAGAACTTATCATTATTAATATAATTTATCATTTCCAATAAATCTTTTCCAAATTCAGATGAAATCATTTTTTTATCATTCGAAAATTCATCATTCAAATGTAACAGAAGAACTCTTTTTGAATATCTTGAAGAAATAGGAAAAATATGTCCTTCATTATTTATATAGTTACCTGAAAGTTTTCCTGATATGATTCTAGCTATTGGATCATATTGACTAATTCCAATATTTAAGTTTCCTATTAAATCTTTATAGATAGCTACTCCTTTTACATGTGAAATTGATGAAAACTTATTTTCTAATTCATTATAGTTGATATTCTGTGAATCAGATGAAATTTCCTTTGAAACAAAATTTTCAATAAAAGTTTTATCTAAAAATGAACTGTCAACATTGATAATTAACCTATTAAAACTAGAACTGTCATTATTTTTAAACAAAAGAACTAATGAATAAACAAAAACAATTAAAATAATAAATAATAATCCGTTCTTAATTTTATTTATCATATTATCTCATAAATTTTATTAACAATCTTTTGAGTAGCATTAGGAGAAGACAATTTTGATAGTGATTTTTTCATACTATCCATTTTACTTTTATTTTCAAATAAATCAAAAGCTGTTTTTAACATTGTATTTTTTGCATCTGAATCTTTAATTAGAACACATCCCCCTTTTTCTGATATTGCTTTTGCATTTTTTGTTTGATGATCATCTACTACATTAGGCGATGGCACTAAAATTAAAGGTTTAGAAATTACACATAATTCAGAAATTGCAATAGCTCCTGCCCTAGAAATAATTATATCTGATACACTATAAGCTAGGTCCATCCTATTAATGAAATCTTTAATTATTATTTTTTTATCCTTAATGTTTTTTGATAGGATGTTTTTATAATAAAACTTACCTGTTTGCCAAATAACTTGATATGAAGATTCTCTAATTAATGAAATATTATTTAAAACTCCTTCATTTATATTTTTAGCACCTAAGCTTCCTCCTAATACTAAAATTGTCTTTTTAGAACTATCTAACCCAAAATATTTATGAGCATTTTCATTTGATTTTATTTTTAAATTTCTAATTGGATTTCCAAAATTGAAAACTGTATTGGTATTAAAAAAATTATTTATTTTATCATATGCTGTAAATATATATTTTACCTTTTTTGACAACATTTTATTAGTTAGGCCTGGATATGAATTTTGTTCTTGAATAGCAGTTTTAAAATTTAGAAAATGAGAGGTTAATAAAAAAGGACCAGATGAGTACCCTCCAAAACCAATCACAAAATCAGGTCTAAACTTTATTAAAATATATATTGATTTTATTACTGAAAACAATATTTTAAATGGAAGAGTAATATTTTTCAAAATAAAAGGAATTCCCAAAAATAAAATATTTAGAATTAGTGAAGATCTCTTTATTCCAGATATCCATAATCCATATATTGGAAAATCATATTTAGGAATTATTTTCATTTCCATTCTATCATTAGATCCAACAAATAAAATTTTATTTTCTGAATTTACTTTTTTAAATTCTTCAGCAATTGCTATCATTGGGAATATGTGACCCCCAGTACCACCTCCACATAAAATAATTTTTTTTGGCTTATGCATAACTTGATTCTCTTTCATTTTCCCTACTTATACTTAATATAATTCCAATCGTAATTCCCGTAAATAATTGAGATGTTCCTCCCATACTTACAAGTGGTAAAGTAACTCCTGTAACTGGAAGCAATCCAACAACTACACACATATTAGTGATTGCTTGTATCACAAGTGCAAAACTTAGGCCTGCACTTAANAATCCGCCGAAAGGCCTATCTGAGTTAATAAATATTTTCAGTCCTCTATACAATAAAAGNAAATACAGCAAAAGCACTGAAATACCCATGANAAAACCGTATTCCTCNACTATTATAGCGTAAATAAAATCTGAAGATGATTGTGGAAGGAAATTTTTCTGATTGCTATTTCCAGGACCTTTACCAAATAGACCACCAGTTGATACAGCTATATATGCTTGCTCAAGTTGATAAGGTAGGTTTTTTTTATTTATAAAATCTTCAACNCTACTAATNGCAGTATAGCCTCTTTGGCCTGTTAATAGNGCAATTCCTCCACTAAATAATACAAAGAATATTAAGAGGGAGAGATGAGAAATTTTTACTCTTGAAATAAACATTAAAAGAATAGATGTAGCTCCTAAAATCAATGCTGTTGATAAGTTAGCTAAAGCTATAAACATACATATTATTCCTATCCAAATAAATGGAATAATTAAAGTTTTAATTTTATCTAAGTCATATTGTTTTTTTGCAAGAAAACTTGATANATAAACTATTAAAGAAAGTTTTGCGAGNTCAGATGGTTGAAAAGCCATATTAATTACTGGNATACTAATCCATCTAGAGGCTTCGTTAGTATTAACTCCAAACGTATAAGTTAATATTAATANNGGCACTGAAACATATAAACCAATTAATGCAATCTTTGAATAATATTTATAATCAATTTTATGAGCAAACCACATGGCTACAAAACTGAAAGCAATTAATAAAAAATGTTTAATTAAGAAAAATTCAGTATTTCCATCTTTTTGTTGAAATGCAAGTAAACTTGTTGCACTATAAACTGCAAGTAAACCTATTACTGATAGAATGATAGCAATTAACCAAATATATTTATCTCCCTGAATATTTCTCTTTAACCATTCAATCAATTTATCTCAATTTTAAAGTTGCCAAAGTCATAATTGCTAGTAAAATGGAAACCATCCAAAATCTAGCAACAATTTTAGTTTCATGAATACCTTTTTTCTGATAGTGATGGTGTAACGGAGCCATAAGAAAAAGTCTTTTCCCTTCACCATATTTTTTCTTTGTATGTTTAAAATAAAGTACTTGAATAATTACTGATAAATTTTCGATCAAAAATATTCCACAAAGAAGAGGAATCAATAATTCTTTTTTAACAATAATTGCTAAAACAGCAATAATTGCACCAATAGATAAGCTACCTGTATCTCCCATGAATACTTGAGCAGGATAAGAGTTATACCATATAAAACCAATACATGCACCNACAAAAGCAAAAGAAAAAATAACTAGTTCNCCAATATTTGGTATATAAAGAATATTTAGATAGTCAGAAAAAATAATATTTCCAGATAAATAAATAAATATTGATAAAGTAATTCCAACAATTGCAGATGTGCCAGCAGCTAGGCCATCTAAGCCATCTGTTATATTGGCTCCATTTGATACAGCAGTAATTATAAATATTATTATTAAGCTGTATATAATCCATGTATAATCATGAAAAGCGNCAGGTAATAACCATTTGTAGTCAAATTCATTATCCTTTACAAAAGGAATTGTTGTGATTAAGTCTTTNGTATCATAATGTTCAATACCTTCTTTGAGATTTTCTTGAGAAATTGATTCAGTAAAATTCCTAACTACTATAGAATCACTAGTTATAATTATATAAGATACAATTATACCTATAATTACCTGGCCTATTATCTTGAANCTTCCTTTNAGTCCATCCTTATTTTTATTTTTAATCTTTAGATAATCATCTATAAATCCAATTAAACCAACAAAAACAGTAACTAATAACATTATCTGGATATAGATATTGTNAAGATCTGCAAATAGAATTGTTGGGATAAGAATAGAAATTAAAATAATAATTCCACCCATNGTAGGTGTTCCTTTTTTTTCTATTTGTCCNTCTAAATCNAAATCCCTTATATTCTCTGATAATTGGAAANTACTTAGTATATCTATTATTTTTTTACCGAATAAAATGCTAATTATCAAAGAAAATATAGCAGCCATTCCAGCCCTAAATGAAAGATATTGAAATACTCCAGATCCAACTAAATCGTAATTATTATTTAAATANTCAAATAGGTTATATAACATTATTTATAAAATTAACTCTTTAATAATTTCTTTATCATCATGTGGTAATGATTTGTCTCCAATAATTTGATATTTCTCATGTCCTTTACCTGCAACTAGAATAATTGAATTAGTTTTAAATTTTTGAAAGGCCATTTTTATAGCAATCTTTCTATCAATTTCAATTTCATAATTATCATCTACAACACCATTAATAATATCTGATATTATATCATTTTCATTTTCATTTCTTGGGTTATCAGAAGTAAAAAAGACAAAATCACTATATTNAGAAGCAANTTTTCCCATTTTNGNTCTCTTAGATTTATCTCTATCTCCACCNGCACCAACAACTGTTATGAGCTTTTTATTTTTCTTAAATTTTAAAATATTTNTTAGAACATTTTCTAAAGCATCGGGCGTATGAGCATAATCAACAATACCAATTCGATTATTTCCTCCAATTAAAAATTCGAATCTACCACTTGGATTATTTAATTTGGATAATTTTTGAAGAATAATATTATTATCAATTTTTAAAATATTAGCAAGAGAATATACGGCTAATATATTATATGCGTTAAAATCACCTATAACATTAAAAGTAACATCCACAGTTCCAAAATTTAATGTTATACTTTCGCTGGTACTTTCAACTATTTTAGCATTAAAATCAGAAATATTTTTTAGTCCATAAGTTAGAACCTTGGATTTTGTATTCTGAATCAAATAATTTGATCTTTTATCATCTAGGTTGATGATTGAATATGAGTCTTTTTCTAAATCATCAAATAAAATTTTTTTTGCATCTATATAATTTTTAAATGTTTGATGGTAATCTAGATGATCATGAGATAAATTTGAAAAAATAGCAGCAAAGATCTTTTTCCCATTTATCCTTTTTTGATGAATAGCATGTGAACTAGCCTCCATAAAACAATATTCACAATTTTTTAGAACCATTTGATTTAGAATTTTTAAAAATTCAATAGGGTTAGGTGTTGTAAGTTTAGCATCTAAAATAATGTCATTTATTCTATTCTCTATTGTTGACATCATACCAACTTTTATATTAATAGACTTAAAAAATTGATATAGGAAATATACTATAGATGTTTTACCATTTGTGCCAGTAACTGCTATAATTTTAATTTTCTTATCAGGATTTTCATAATAATTTGAAGATATATTATAAACAGATTCTCTTATATCTTTAACCATTATGAAAGTAACTTTTTTATTCAAATTATCTGGGAGTTTAGTGCAAACTATTGTACTTACGCCTTTTGATATTGCATCCTCAATAAATTCATGACCATCAAAATCATTTCCCTTAATTGCAAAAAATAGAAAATTTTTATTGGCATCATTTGAATTATCGGTAATGCCATGAATAATTTTATCTAAGTCACCACTGGATGATAATATTTTTGTGCCCTCTAAAATTTCAATTAATTTTTTCATCCTAAATTTATATTAATTGAATTAAAATTTTTTGATAATTTACCTGGAGGAACATTTTGATATTTAACTCTTCCCTTGCCTTTAAAAGATACTTTCAAACCTCTCGACTCTAATAAAAAAATAGCATCTTTCAAGGTCATTCCAACTACATTTGGAATATATATAGAATTAGAATTTATCTTTTCCCAATAAATTGAATTATCTACTAATTTAGTTCTAACCCAATCACTTTCATCTGTTGAATGATTAGATAGTGCCATATTGTTGGATAAGTAGACAAGATCTTTTCTATATCCAGATCTTATCTGTGGAAAAGAGANTTTAAATTCTTCATCTTTAATTTCAGCAAAATATTTTTCATCGGATATAAATATTTTGTCAGCTATTTCTTTAAATACTGGAGCNGCAACATCACTACCACCAATTCTATATTTTTTNGGATTATCAATTACAACAATACAACTATATTTTGGATCTTCAGATGGAAAAAANCCAGCAAATGAAGTATAATANCTATTTACATATCTCCCATTAANAACTTTTTTTGCAGTTCCAGTTTTACCAGCAATTTTATAATTACTATGTTTTATATTATCAGCAGTTCCATTTTCAACTACACCCTCTAGTAAAGACTTCATAATTTTAATTGAATTTTTTGTTGCTATTTTTTCTGAGGATGATTTTTTAAACTCTTGAATTGTCTCATTTGCATTTTTTACTTCTTTAACAATCTGAGGTTCAATGTAATACCCTCCATTAGCAATAGCATTATAAAACGTTAATGTATGAAGAGGAGTAAGCATCAGTTCATATCCATGAGCGATCCATGGTAAAGAAACCTTACTCCACGTAGAATCAGAATAATTTTTAATTTGAGGTTTTGATGAACCAAAGATTTGAAAATTAAAATTATCACTAAATCCGAATTTCTTTAAATAATTTAGATATTTCTGAGGCTTGTCCTTAAAAGTATCATCAATTAACATGGCTACTCCTATATTTGAGCTTTTTTCAAATGTCTCTTTAATTGTAATCTTTCCAAATCCACCAGGTTTATGGTCCTTCATAATTTCAGTATAAAATCTTAATTCTCCTTCTCCAGTATCCACACTATCATCTACTGATCTATTAGTTTCCTCAATATATGCTAATAAGCTAGCTAATTTAAAAGTAGAACCTGGCTCATGCATTCCTTGAATCGCATAATTATAATTTTCAGTATAGTAACCTGATTTATTTTTACTAAAATTAGAAATCGCTTTTATTTCTCCAGTTTTAACTTCCATAAGAATAACAGATCCATAATCTGCATCATTTAATTCTAAACCTTTTAGAAGAGCAGACTCCGCTATATCTTGCAAATTGACATTTATAGTTGTTATAATGTCATATCCATTTTTTGGCTGAATTTCGGAGCCGTCATAAATTGGCATCCAGTGATTTCCTGCTAATTTCTGAGTTAAAATTTTTCCGTCTTTTCCATCTAAGTAAGAATTAAAACTGTATTCTAGCCCGACAGTTCCTTTATTATTTTCATCTACAGACCCTATTGTTCTATACCCTAATTTAGAAAAAGGTCTAAACCTCTCATCTTTTTTTTCAAATAGAACTCCCCCATTTAATCTTCCATCCCTAAAGATTGGCCATCTAGCTAATTTCTTTTTTTCTTGATAGTCAATTTTTTTTCTATTTAACAATAGATATCTCCTTTTATTTTTTCTAGCAGTAAGAATATTGTTTTTATACTGACTTGCGGTTTTATCTTTAAAAAAAGAGGAAAGTAAAAATGCTAGAGAATCTAAATTTTCATCTAATAAATTTTGTGATGCTATTGAAGGATCTAACGCAACCTTATAAAATGGTAATGAAGTTGCAAGAATACTACCATCATCTGATAAAATATTTCCTCTACTAGCTTTAATATTATCAAACTTAAAATTGATATTTTCAGATTTTGATTGCCAATATTCACCCTCTCCAAACTGGAGATTAAAAATACTATATACTATAGCCAAACTTATAACTAATAAAAACGCAAAAGCTATTTTGACTCTAAATAATATTTCTTTTTTAATATTCATTCTTTAACAGTAATTTTTTCAGGTGGTAATTTTGAACTCTGTAACTTTAAACTTTTAACTCTTTTTAAAATTTCTGTTTCTTTTCTTGAAAACATGTAGTTATTATTAAGAGTTATATAGTCTGTTCTTAATTCTTCAACTTCTTTTTCTAATTGACTAATTTCTCTAATCTTTTTTTCGACTGAGTGCTGATTACTTATATATATAATTAAAAAAAATAGTAAGTATATAACTTTAAATATGTCAAAATTAAATGAGACAGGTAATTGATTTTTTAATGTGCCTAATAGATTATTTATATTTTCTTTTATACTCATAATTTCTCTCCTATTCTAAGTTTAGCACTTCTTGATCGTGTATTTAAAGCTTTTTCCTCATCAGTTGGAACTATGGGCTTTTTATTTATTCTCTTGAAATATTCTATTTTTCTCCCGTATAAGTCTTTATTAAAATCAGAATTAAAACTTGACTTATTTATAAAGTTTTTAACTAATCTATCTTCTACAGAATGATAAGAAATTATAACTAACCTTCCAGAGCTATTCAAAAATTCTACTGATTTCTCTAACATCTCTTTCAATGAATTTATTTCATCATTTACTTCAATTCTTATTGCCTGATAGAGTTTCGATAAAAATTTATAACTCAACTTTTTTTCTGAAATGCTTTGAATTGCCTCAAATAGATCCTCATTATTTCTTATTCTTTTCTTTTCTCTGTAAGAAATAATTTCTTTAGCAATTATTTTAGAATTTTTAATATCTCCATATTCAAATAAAATATTTTGAAGGCTATTTTGATCATAATTATTTAATAATTCCTCCGCAGATAGATCATTTTTAATTGACATCCTCATATCTAATTTGTTATTACCCATATAAGAGAATCCTCTTTCTTTATTATCAATCTGATGAGATGAAACTCCTAAATCAGCTAAAATTCCATCTACTTTATTTATTCCTCTTTCTTTTATATGAAGATCAAAAAACTTGAAATTACTTTGAATTAAGTGAAAATTATCATTTTTAATTTTATTTTCTTTAATAGCATCATCATCTGTATCAAATGAAAATAATTTCCCATTTAAATTTAATTTTTCTAAAATTAACTTAGAATGTCCACCACCACCAAAAGTTAGATCTACATAGGTTCCTGAAGGTTTGATACTTAATCCATTAACTGATTCATTAAGTAAAACTGGAACATGGTATTTCATAAATCATTAAATATCTAAATATTTTTGAGCAAGGGAAGAGAATTCTTTACTATCCTTAATTAAATTATTTTTATATGTCATTGGATTCCAAAGTTCTATTATATTACCAACTCCTATTAAAATAACTTCTTTTTCAATTCCACAATGAGATATCATATTTTTTGGAATTAAAAATCTACCATTTGAATCAAAATCAACTTGAGAAATACCACTAAATAAATTTCTCTTTAATTTACGCTGTTCAGAACTAAACTCATTTAATGAGTTTATTCTGGTATAAATATTTTGAAACTCGGTAATTGGGTATAATATCAAATTAGATTCGAAACCCTTTCTGACTATTATACTTTTCTTAGAAGCTTCAGGCAAGACTGATTTAAGCCTNGANGGTAAAACCANTCTNCCCTTAGCATCTAATTTACACTCATGTTCGCCTGTGAAAAAAGCCATATCAGAGTATTAATATAAACCACTTAGNNACAAATGTAANAAACATTTNNACATTTTACACCACTTTNTCCCACTTTATCCCACTTATTNAAAAANATTAATTATATATGTCTCTACTTAATNGTATAANTTAANAGCTTTNTNAAGACTNTNTTTATAATCTGATTNTGGANATTTNTCTAAAAT
>NZWZ01000008.1:0-23680 GCA_002701745.1 Flammeovirgaceae bacterium | reverse complement strand
ATGCTTTNTNTNNTAANTNNTTCATTANNTTTTNNCTATAATCAATNCCATCNTTNTTCTTTNACAAAATNATATNATNTNNTCAATTGATTTATAATTTTTNAGATTTTTNATTATNTCATTCTTTTTTGAGNTGANTTGACNTTNGATAANGAGNNNATTAGNGGTAAAGTTATNTTNNCTTGTTTAAAATCATTCATTGAAGGTTTTCCAGTATCATACGATAAATATCCAAATAAATCATCCCTAATTTGAAATGCTTGCCCTACCAATAATCCAAATTCCTCCATTAATATGATGTTTTTTTCTGATGCTTTTGATGATATAGCACCCATTTTACAACAAGAAGAAAATAAACTAGCAGTTTTTTCTTTAATTATTTTAAAATACGTACTCTCATCTATATCTAAGCTTTTNGATTTTTTTAATTGAGTTATTTCACCTTCACTCATTTTTTTTACAGCATTAGATAAAACTCCTAAAAATCTAAAATCATTGTTTTCAACAGAAAGCTCTAATCCTCTAGAAAGTAAATAATCTCCAATTAAAACTGAATATTTACTTTTCCATAATGCGTTTATTGAAAAATAACCTCTTCTATAATTTGAATCGTCTACAACATCATCATGAATAAGAGTTGCAGTATGTAAAATTTCAATTAAAATTGCTGCTCTGTAACTTGAATCCGTAATTTTACCATTCAAGCCTGCAGTTAAAAAAACAAAAATTGGTCTTATTTGTTTTCCTTTTCTCTTTAAAATATAATTTACTACTGTATCAATTATTGAATTATTACTGGAAAGAGATGATTTTAATTTTATTTTAAAATCATTCATCTCTTTTTTAATGGGCAACTCAATATCAGTAAGATTCATAAAAAAACAGTAACTTGAATTAACTTTATATACTACGTCATTTATTTGAAAAAAGATGAACGATATAAAAAAAAACAGCAAAAAGAAATACAAAAAGATTGTAAAGCAATCAAAGTTTTGGCCTATAGTTCAGCTATTCAAAGACAGAAAAGGCTTTATAAATGAGGTTTCCCAAAAATCTCAAAATAAAATACTTGAAAAAATAAAACCTGAAGATCTATATGACGAACTAATTAATACTGTCTACAAGGAAAAACTTAGAATTTCAAAAAAATCATGGAAGGCAGATCCAGCAGATGATAAAAAATTTTGGTATACATTAAAAGATAAGATTATTGAATTTGAGAGTGATAAAAATAATCCAAAAATTAAAAATGAAATTTTACCAATTGTTATAGATAGATATACTGAAGAAATTACCGGAAATTTTAAAAGAAGTCATCATGGTTTTGCAAAAAGATTAATCACTTCATTCTTAGCTCGATTATTAAACACTGCCAGGCTTAGAAACCCCCTAGGCAGTCTTAATCTAGACAGTACAATTCAAATATTTGGTAGACATAAAAGATTAAGAAAGCTATCTAAAACTGGTACAATTGTAATGGTTCCAACACATTTCTCTCATTTAGATTCTGCATTAATTGGTTGGATTATATCTCATTTAGGTTTACCGGCATTTATGTACGGAGCCGGTTTAGTTCTCTATAATTTGAAAATTTTTGCCTATTTCTTTAATAGCTTGGGAGCTTATAAAGTTGATAGAAGAAAAAAACATTTTTTATATTTAGAAACTCTTAAAACATATACAGAAAGAGCAATTGTTAATGGTTGTCATAATTTATTTTATCCTGGAGGCACTAGATCAAGATCAGGATCAATTGAGAAAAATCTAAAATTAGGATTATTAGGAAGTACTTTAGAAGCTCAAAAAGAATTAAATAAAGAAAATAAAAAAATTTATATAGTTCCAGTAACTTTTAATTATCAGTTTGTTTTAGAGGGACCTGCTTTAATTAATCAATATTTATCTAAAAACAAACTCAACAAAGATTTAGGCTATTCGAACACTTTTAAAATATTTACTTTTCTAATTAAATACTTTACTCGCTCAAATAGAATGGCAGTTACTTTTGGTAACCCCTTGGATGTTTATGGTAATCGAGTGAATAAGGATGGTAACCCAATCAATAAAAATAATTTATCTCTTGAAAAAAATAATAAAACAGAAATCTTAAATAATTTATCAGAAAAAATAATCGATGAACTTATGGCTGGAACCGTTGTTTTTTCAAGCCTAATATTATCTTTTACTTCATTTGAAATTATTAGAAAAAAATTCAGAAAGATGGATGTTGAAAATATCATCGAACTTCCAGAGGATGAACTAACTCTTAATATAGAATATTTCAAAACTAAGTATAAAAATGTACTAGAATCAGTAAAAAATTTATCAGAGAAGAAAAAGTTAAAAATATCAGATGAGTTATTGCTATCTATTGATGATCAGATAAAAATTGGATGTAAAAACTTGGGACTTTATCATGCAATAAGGCCTTTAGAGTTAAAAAAAGATAAAATAATAATTAAGAATATTAAAATGTTATTCTATTATAGAAATAGACTAGATGGATATGGTATAGAGAAAATTATATAATCATATAATTAAATAATCTTCTCAATTGATTTCAATCTTTTACTTAAAGATGGATGAGAATAATTAATAAATTCAAATAAAGGATGAGGTGTAAGATTAGTAAGATTATCTTTTGATAATTTTTTTAATGCACTTATCATAGGTGATTTCTTATAAGTGGTTACTGCAAAATTATCAGCTTCGTATTCATTCTTTCTACTTTTAATAAATGCCAAAATATTAATTACCCTACTAATAGGTGTATACAATATGAAAAATGCTAGTATCTCTAAATGTCTAAAAGAAACATTACCTCCCAAAGCATAACTCACTTCACTATTAAATAAAATTTTAGACATTAAGAATAACATTAATCCTGTGGTAATAATTGAAATAAATAAATTAGATATTACATGTTTTAATTTATAATGACCCACTTCATGAGCCAGAACAGCTACCAATTCAGGAACTGTATGGTTTTTAATTAAAGTATCATACAAAACAATTTTTTTATTCTTTCCAAAACCAGTAAAAAAAGCATTTGCTTTATTAGACCTTTTCGAACCATTAATCACAAAAATATTTGATAGAGAAAAACCAACATTACTTGCGTAATCATTTAGACTCTTCTTTAAATCTCCTTCTTCTAGGGGGGTCAACTTATTAAATAATGGAACAATTAATGAGGTATAAAACATATTTAAAAAAATCATAAATCCAGAAAGAAGAACCCAAGCATAAATCCAGAAATTTTGAGGAAAAAGTAAAATTAGAATAAGTATAGGTACTAATAATAATAAGCCAATTATTATAGACAAGAAATAACCTTTCAATTTATCATATATAAATGTACTTATTGTCATATTATTGAATCCATATTTATCCTCAATGACAAAAACTCTATAGAGTTGAAATGGAATAGATATAAAATCATTTATAAAATAAATTGAAAAGAAAAATAATATAGAGGGACTAATTTCATTTTCAAAAGTATAATTTCTAACTATTGAATCAAGCGCTCCAAAATAACCATTATATAAAACAACAATTAAAATGATAAAACTAAAAGAAGAGGTAATTAGATTAAATCTAAAGTTTTCCTTTTTATATTCTTGAGATTTTAAGTACTCCTTATCGTTATAAATATCACTTACATTTTCAGGAAGTTTATTATTAAAACTATTATAATTTAGCAATCCACTTAGTAAATCAACTAGATAATTTAAAATAATAATTGCAAATATTATTTGAAGAATTGCCTCAGAACTCATATTTAAAATTACTTAAAAATTAGGTATAGGACATTCTAAATATCTAACATTTTTAGGTGGNAACTTTTTTCCAAAAAAATGAAAATTATATATCAAAGAAATTTCATGAGATCCTCCTGAAATATTTGAAATATCAGATAAATTATAATCATAACTATATGTAATATTNAAATTACTCATATTTAAATTCATTGAACCTATTAAAGAATTNATAGTNTTATTTGAATCAATTGGTATCCCNCTGTACCATAATCCTATACTTATTGGATTCATATCAAAATATGTTCCNACATCTAATTGCTTAAACACTAAATGTTGTTTATAATGAACTGATGGTGATAATTTTAAGTCTTCAAAATTATAACCCAAATGAAATGAATATAACCTCTCAATTTTAAAGTNTTCACCTAAAAAAGAAATATCAGGTCTATTTAAATTAAATAAGGAACCNCCAATCCACATATTTTTTGAGTAAGCTAATATTCCAACNGAAACTCCTAAATAGCTTCTTCNATCATAGAAAATTAAGTTTTCATTAGTTGAAGATATAATTCCATCNTGACCAAGTTGATCAAAAAACACTAAATTATTACTATTAAAATTAGAAGTTGAATATGAAAATTGAATTCCGGATTTTAGTATCCACCTATAATTTAAATTAATTTCATATGCCATAGATGGAGAAATATTAGATGTTGTCAAATTAGAAACATTTTGATTTTCTTTTGAAAAATTTAACCCTAATGCAAAATTTGATTCTAAAAAATTATAATCAATCCATGAAGAAACATAATGTAAACCATCACCAATATTTGGCCATTGGTTTCTATAAATAACACCTAATCTTCCAAACTCCCCTAANCCAGTCATTGCAGGATTTAAATTAAGAGGTGAGGAATAGAACTGAGAATAATTTATATGCTGAGAATTAACNTTCCAACTTAAAAAAAANAAAANAAAAAGTAACTTAAAATAATTCATNAATCTTAAAACGTATTAATTTTTAGTTTAGATATAAATCTTTGNTNANACTACTTTGGAANCATAAAGGATAATGGATCAAAATCCCATAAATATGGTAGTANATAATATACNAANACACTCAATAAAACTATTGAAAGAATATTCATCCAGATTCCAACNCGAACCATATCAGGAATACGTAAATAACCTGACCCAAAAACAACAGCGTTTGGAGGTGTTGCAACAGGTAACATAAATGCACAAGAGGCAGCTACTGCAGCTGAAACCATCAAAATAAATGGGTGTACATCTATAGTCATTGCCATTGGATAAAGAATTGGNAACAACATTGCTGTAGTTGCTAAATTTGAAGTTATTTCNGTTAAAAAATTAACAGAAGCAATCAAAATAAATACCAATAAAAATAAGTTTATTCCATCTAATAAAGTCATTTGAGTTCCAATAAATAGTGCTAAACCGCTTTCTTTAAAACCAGAAGCTAATGCCATACCTCCTCCAAATAATAATAAAATTCCCCAAGGTAGTTTTGATGCTTCTTCCCAATTAATTAGTCTTCTGTTTCTATTCTTATTTGGTAATAAAAAAATTATTAAAGCACTTATCATAACAATAATTGTATCATCAATTACTGGNACAATCAATTTTAATANAAAATCTCTAGTTACCCATGCAATAGCAGTCATTGTAAAAATTAGAGCAACTAATTTCTCTTCATAAGTTATTTGGCCTAATTTTTGTAATTGATTTCTAATTTCCTTTTGTCCTCCTGGAAATGATTTTTGTTCAAATTTAAATGCAATACCTGTTAAGTACTTCCAACATAAAAATAATAGAATTAATGAAATAGGAAANCCAAACTTAAACCAAGTTGAGAAAGTTATTTCATATCCGAATGTTTCCTCTACAACTCCTGCTAATANTAAATTAGGAGGTGTTCCTATTAATGTACTGATCCCACCTATNGATGCGCTAAAGGCAATTCCTAACATTAGAGCCTTACCAAAAANTTTATTTTCATTTTCTATAGTATTAGGGTTATCCTTTAANTGGTCAACAATTGCCATAGCAATAGGTAACATCATAACAGCAGTTGCAGTATTAGAAATCCACATAGAAAGAAAAGCTGTAGCAACCATAAAACCAAGTATAATTTTTACAACATCTGTTCCTATAAAACTTATAATATTTAATGCTATTCTTTTATGTAAATTCCATTTNTGCATCGCAATTGCTATAATAAATCCACCTAGATATAAGAAAACATATTTATGACCGAANGANGCAGTTGTTTCTGATAATTCTAGTCCTCCTGATAATGGAAATAAAATAATAGGAAGTAAAGCAGTAACTGAAATAGGAATAGCTTCAGTAATCCACCATATTGCCATCCAAANTGTAGACGCCAAAATTGCATTAGCTTCTAGAGTTAATCCTTCAGGNTGAAAAAAATTAATAACTAAAATGAATGATAATGGTCCAGATACTAGTCCAATATTTTTTGTCTTGATGGCACGATCCATCTAATAAAAATAATCTATTTTAATCTAGAACAGTAATACTAACTGATTTTTCAGGAGTTGGTGTGTANGCATAACAAACTGCACACAATTGATCTTTTTTATCATTATCTATAATAAAGTCAAATGAGTCATTTTCTTTAATACTATCNGGAAAATCACANATACTATGTAATCTAAANACTTTTTCATATTTTTTNTCTGAAGAATCATCAGTCCATTTCTTCTCTAACATATCCTGAGGNAAATCTGAATCTTTAACTTCAATTACATAATTCATACATATTCCTTTTTTCACAAGTTTTCCTTTAAAGGTTTTTAGTTTNTCNTCATCATTATTACAAGCTGCAANTATTAAAGTAAGNATAAAGAATAAATTAATTTTTTTCACNATTTGGNTTTTTGATTTGCAATTATAACGATNATAAAGAAATAAAATTTTAATTAAATACTATCTGCTATTTTTTCACCAATTTNTGATAAATAATATTTAGCATTTTTAATAGCAGAATCGATTGAATCTGAATTATCTAAAATATTATACACTTTTTTAATTCCTAAACTTTTTTTNATTCCTATATCTGAATCTCCACATACCGCTATAATTGGTTTTTTATATTTTTTTGCTAAACTACAAATACCACTTATAACTTTTCCATATCTAGTTTGTGAGTCTAANTTACCTTCACCAGTTATAATTAAGTCACAATTCTTAATTTTTCTTTCAATTTGAGATATTTCAATAAAAGTTTCAATCCCAGANATTAATTTAGAATCCATAAAAGCAACTAGTCCACCNCCTACTCCACCAGCAGCCCCAGAACCAGGAATATTTCCAATTTTAGGGAAATTATNATCAATCAATATTGACTCTAGATTTTTTAAACCTTTATCTAATTCTTTAATTTGACTATAATTTGCTCCTTTCTGAGANGCATAAACATAAGCAGCTCCATTTTTACCATATAAATAATTATTTACATCACAAATAACTTTAATTCTNATTTTTTCAAAATCGAATTTTATATTGCTTTTATCTATTTTTTTAATTTTTGATAAGTTCTCACCAATTGGCGATAATAAATTTTCAGAGGAATCATAAAACCTATAACCTAAAGCTGAGGCAATTCCAATAGCTCCATCATTCGTTGCACTTCCACCGATAAAAAGATTTATTGTAGTTGACCCTTTCGTTAATGCATCATAAATTAACTCACCGGTTCCAAAAGATGAGGTTATCATACAATTTCTTTCTTCCTCACTCAATAGTTCTAATCCTGATGCCGAGGACAAAGAAATGTATGCTATATCATTTTGTGAATAATATGTCGATTTAATATTACGAAATAAAGGATCTTTAACATTAACTTGATTCGGTTTTAAATCTTTATAATAATTTAAAATATCTAATGATCCGTCACCACCATCAGCAAGAGGACAAAGAAATATATTATTAATATTGGGATTTATTTTGATCCCTTTTTCAAGAGCCTTACAAACTTCTAAAGCATTTAGAGAGCCTTTGAACTTATCCGGTGCAATTAATACGTCCATACAAACAAAATATTCAATACTACGTATTGAAAAAACAATTAATCAAATTTATTCTAAATTGAAATTATAATTTAAAAAAATTTTTTTCATCTTTGGCAACTTAAAAAAAGTAATCTAATCACTATGAGTTCAAATCTTGTTATTGTTGAGTCACCTGCTAAAGCTAAAACTATAGAGAAGTATTTAGGTAAAGACTTTAAAGTAACATCATGTTACGGTCACATTAGAGATTTAGCTAAAGATGATAAATCAATTGATAAAGAGAATGGATTTATTCCTACATATATCCCATCTCCTGATAAGAAAAAAGTAATTAAAGAGTTACAGACCTTAAAGAAAAAGTCTTCGAAAGTATATATAGCAACTGATAATGACAGAGAAGGTGAAGCAATAGCTTGGCATTTAAAAGAGATACTCAATTTAAATGAAGAGGAATATGAGAGGATAGTCTTCAGAGAAATTACTAAAAAAGCAGTATTAAGTTCAATTGAAAATCCTACTAAAATAAATATGGATCTTGTTAATGCTCAGCAAGCTAGAAGAGTATTAGATAGATTAGTTGGATTTGAAATATCACCTATACTCTGGAAAAAAATTAAAAGAGGTTTATCTGCNGGTAGAGTTCAATCTGTAGCTGTAAAGTTTGTTGTTGATAGAGAAAATGAAATAAGTATATTTAAGCCAGAATCTTCATTTAAAACTACTGCCATTTTTTCTTTAAATAGTGAAAAATTTACAGCTGAATTAAATACNAGATTTAATAACCAAGAAGAATCTGAAAGATTTTTAAATGAGTGTAAGAATACTAGTTTCAAAGTTAAAAATATTGAAAAGAAACCTTCTAAAAGATCTCCTTCAGCACCTTTTACTACTTCTACACTTCAACAAGAAGCAAGTAGAAAAATTGGATTTTCACCATCTCTAACTATGTCTACTGCACAAAGNCTTTATGAAGCTGGTCACATAACTTACATGAGAACAGATTCTGTTAACTTATCTGATGAAGCTCTTGAAAATTCTAAAAATGTTATAGAATCAAGCTACGGAAATGATTATTTTAAAAGAAGAGTTTTTAAAACAAAAAGTAATTCTGCACAAGAAGCTCATGAAGCAATAAGACCAACAAATTTTAGTCTTGACAATGCTGGTAAAACAGAAACTGAAAAAAAACTATATAATCTTATTTGGAGAAGAACATTAGCCTCTCAAATGAGTGAATCNATTTTTGAAAGAACAGTAGTTAATATAAATAATGGAAATAAATTTGAGTTTAAAGCATCTGGAGAAATTATGGTTTTTGATGGTTTTTTAAAACTATANAATGATAATTCTGAAAACACCAAATTNTTACCTAANCTTCAAAAAGATTCTATACTAAACACAGAAGAAATATTATGTAAACAAGTTTTTACAAAGCATCCACCAAGATATTCTGAAGCTAGTCTTATTAAAAAAATGGAAGACTCAGGAATAGGAAGACCATCAACTTTTGCAGAAACAATTAGAAAGATAAAAGAAAGAGAATATGTTGTTAAAGAGGAAAGAGATGGTAAAATCATTAAAAGCAATGAAATAAGACTTATATCGAATGAAATTTCTTATGAGATAAAAGAAGAAAAGACAGGATTCGAAAAAAATAAAATATACCCAACAAATATGGGAATGTTTGTTACTGAATTTTTAAATGAAAATTTTAACTCCAGTTTCATGGATTATTCATTTACTGCAAAAACTGAATCACAACTAGATCAAATAGCTTATAAGGGAAGAAATTGGAATAGTATGATTGAAGAATTTTATGTTGTATTTTCTAAATTATTTGATAATGTTCCTGAAGAAAGATATCAATTAGAAAAAGAACTTGGTGAATTTCAAGGTAAAAAAATGATTGCTAGAGTAGCTAAGTTTGGACCTGTAATTCAAATAGGAGAAAAAGAAGATGCAGATGAAGGTTTCCCTAAATATTTTAATATGTCATCAGAACAATTAATAAGACATATCTCTATTAATGAAGCATTAGACATAATAAACAAAAAAGAAGAAAATAATTCCCTACCTACCTTTGAGTATGATAAGGGAAATATCGAGCTAAAAAATGGAAGATACGGTTTCTATTTAAGGTTTAATGATAAAAATTATAAAATAGATAAAGAAAAATACCCTGAACCTAAAAATTTAAGTGCAGATCAGGCTATTGAAATCGTAAATACTCCAATAGAAAAATCAAAAGATATACTAAAAGAATTTGATAATGGACTTCAAATAAGATTAGGCAAATATGGGAAACCACCCTATTTTCTTGCTGTAAGAGGAACAGAAATTGGAAATATTTTTAAAGAAAAGAGAAAAAAACCATTTGTCGGAATACCAAAAGAAATTCTTGAAAAATACAAAAATGATATNCAAAGTATTTCTGATCAAGAAGTAGAGGAAATTGTTGATAAATTTCTCAACAAATAGTCTTATTCAAATTCAATAGTATTATTTGATTTGTCTACATCAGCCATCTTTCCTGATGGATCAAGTATAATTTTATTAATCTTCTTTTCTTCTATATCTAGATCAATTTGATAGCTTTCATTTACCCACTCCCAGTCCTTTAATAAAATAATATTGTCGTTTGAATTATATTTTTCTCCCCTCATTATTGATAATGGTATATAATAATTTTCAGATTTTAAATCATCATATATAACCTGTACTTCAATAGGCATAGGCATCTTACCAATCCTATTGATATTAATTGAAACTGTACTTTTATCTTTCTCAAATACTTCTAAAGAATAATCTATTTGATGTGTTGTCTTTACCCAATAATCCATATACCAATCAAGTTCTATATCGCTTTCTTTTTCCATTATTCTTAAAAAATCATATTCATCAGGATGTTTGAATTTCCACTCATTATAATATCTTCTAAGTCCACTATAAAGTTTTTCTTCTCCTATAATATATCCTAGTTGCATTAAAAAAATTGCACCCTTTGTATAAGAACCGACACCATATGCTTGATTTGTAGAAAAATGATCAGAATGGGTTGAAAGTGGCTCCTCCAAACCTGTTTTTATAAAATTATAATATCTATTATAAGATCCTTCAAGTGGATTTTTTGAGTCTAGTTTATATATGTCATTAAATTCATTATTAAATGTAATATTCTGAGCAAATGATGTAAATCCCTCATCCATCCAAGCTAAATAACTTTCATTAGTACCTAGAAGCATTTGATACCAAGAATGTAAAACCTCATGAACAGTTACAGATAATAAGCTAGGATATGATCTTTCACCAGTTATCAAAGTCGCCATAGGGTATTCCATTCCTCCGTCACCACCTTGAATAACAGAATATTTTGTATAAGGGTATTTACCAAATTTTTTATTTATATATCTAAAAGCATCTGCAGTATCATCCTGCAATCGCTTCCAATTACTCACCATTTCATCATTAGTTTTTTGATAATAAAAATGAAGCTCTAAATTCTCGGAATCAACCTTAAGAATATCATGAACATAATCAGGATCAGCTGCCCAAACAAAATCATGAACATCTTTAGCTTTAAAGTTCCATATATTTTTATTATTTACTTTCTTTTTACTTTCAAGAATTCCAGTTGCAGCAACTATATAATCTTTATTAATTGAAATTGAAACATCAAAATCTCCCCATGGAGCGTAAAATTCCCTAGCTATATAAGGATTAGCATGCCATCCATTTTCATCGTATTCTGCAATTTTTGGAAACCATTGTGCCATAGAATAGTCAATACCTTCTTTACTATTTCTACCACTTCTTCTTATTTGAACAGGAACTTGACTTAAATATTCTAAATAAAAATCTGTTGATTGATTAGGCATTAATGGGTATGCTAATTCTACTTCCAATACAGTACCCTGAGTATGGTGTATTAAACTTTTTCCGTCTTGCTCTATCTTTTTTATTTGGTGAAATCCTATTTCATTTTTACTCAACTTAGAAATCCTATCCATTACTCTTCTATCTGGATCAGGTAAGGACCTGCTTCTAACATCCATCATACTTCCTGGTTGAAAAGCATTAAAATAAAGATGAAAATAGACTTTATTAATAGTGTCTTTAGAATTATTAAAATATTTTAAATTTTGTTCTCCAAGAAACTGATGGTTTTTGTGATCAAAGTCGATACTAATCTTATATTCAACTCTTTGCTGCCAATATGAATATGAATTGAATGAAAATAAAAATGAAAATAAAAGAAAAAAGAATTTAAACATCAACATTAGCATATTTTGCATTCTTTTCAATGAACTCTCTACGAGGCGCAACCTCATCTCCCATCAATTTAGAAAATAAAACATCTGCTTCAGCTGCTGATTCTATAGTTACCTTGTTTAATAATCTTTCTGAAGGATCCATGGTTGTTGACCATAATTGTTCAGGATTCATTTCACCTAAACCCTTATACCTCTGAATATTGACTGATGACTCTTTTCCATCTTTAGATAATTCCTTTACCATCCTATCCTTTTCGTCTTCAGACCAAACATATTCAGCCCTTTTACCTTTAGATAATTGATATAAAGGTGGAAGAGCAATATACAAATATCCTTTATCTATCAAAGGTCGCATATATCTAAAAAAGAAAGTAAGTACCAATGTTCTTATATGACTTCCATCAATATCAGCATCAGTCATAATTATTACTTTATGGTATCTTAGTTTTTCAAGATTTAATTCTTTTTCATCTTCTTCAGTTCCAAATTTAACACCTAAGGCAGTTATGATATTTTTTATCTCGTCATTATCATAAATTTTATGTTCTTGTGCCTTTTCAACATTTAATATTTTACCTTTTAAAGGCAAAATAGCTTGAAATGTTCTATCTCTTCCTTGCTTTGCAGAACCTCCNGCCGAATCACCCTCAACAACATACAATTCACAAAGAGATGGATCTTTTTCTGAGCAATCTGCTAGCTTTCCAGGTAAACCTGTTCCTGTAAGAACATTTTTTCGTTGAACCATTTCTCTTGCTTTTCTNGCAGCATGTCTTGCCTGAGCAGCCAAAATAACTTTAGAAATAATTTGTTTTGCTTCTTTCGGATTCTCTTCTAAAAAGTCACCTAACATCTCACCAACGCAAACGTCAACTGCTCCCATTGCTTCAGAATTACCAAGCTTTGTTTTAGTTTGTCCTTCAAATTGAGGTTCAGCTACTTTAATGGAAATTACTGCAGTCAAGCCCTCTCTAAAATCATCTCCAGAAATATCAACTTTNACTTTATCAAGTTGACCAGACTTTTCAGCATAAGATTTTAAGGTTCTAGTTAAACCTCTTCTAAATCCAGCAACGTGGGTTCCTCCTTCAATTGTATTAATATTATTAACGTATGAAACTACATTTTCAGAATAAGACATATTATAGGACAAAGCAACTTGAACAGGAAAATTTTCTTTTTTNCCCTCCATATAAATAGGATTTGGAATTAACTTTTCTCTTGATCCTTCCAAATAATTAACAAATTCAGTTAAGCCTCCCTCAGAATAAAATACTTCTGATTTAGGTTCATTGTTTTCATCTAATTCTCTTTTATCTTTTAATTCAATTTTAATTCCTGCATTTAAGAAGGATAACTCTCTAAGTCTTGAGGCGACAGTATCATATTTATATTCTAGTGAAGTAAATATTTCTTTATCAGGTGAAAATGTAACAATAGTTCCCCTTTCTTTTGTTTTTCCAATTTCTTTTACATCATGATCAGGAATACCTCTTCTATAAGTTTGCTCAAATATTTTTCCTTCTCTGTGAACTGTTGCAGTTAACACTTCTGAAAGAGCATTAACACAAGATACACCAACACCATGAAGACCTCCTGAAACTTTATATGTATCCTTATCAAATTTTCCACCAGCATGCAATACAGTCATAACAACTTCTAAAGCAGATTTTTTTTCTTTAGGATGCATACCAGTTGGAATACCTCTTCCATTATCTTTTACAGTAATTGAATTATCTTCATTAATTTGAACTGTTATGAGATCACAATGACCGGCTAATGCTTCATCAATTGAGTTATCAACTACTTCCCAAATAAGATGGTGTAAGCCTTTGACTCCAACATCACCAATGTACATTGCTGGTCTTTTTCTTACTGCTTCTAAGCCCTCTAGGACTTGAATATTACCGGCGGAATATTGTTTTTTATCTTCAGAATTTTTTGGCATAATATAGATTGATTTAACTTCTTTAAAATTAATGAAAAATTAGCATTTTTTATAGCTTTAGTGCAGATTTATAACGGATTTAAAACACATATAAATTCCCCAACTTTTTTATATACTTTAGCATTTATATGTTACTTTTATAAAAAAAATATGAGCAATATCAGAGAATTTGAGCCTGTTGATTTTTATAACATAGATGACCTTCTAACTGAAGAGCAAAAACTAATAAGAAATTCTATAAGAGATTTCGTTTCAAAAGAAATTTCACCAAATATTGAAAAATGGTTTGAAGAAAATCACTTCCCTTTAGAAATAGTTAAAAAGATGGGTGAAACTGGAATTTTTGGTCCAAATGTATCACAAAAATATGGAGGGGGTGGTCTAGACTTTATATCATATGGACTCATAATGCAAGAACTTGAAAGAGGAGACTCAGGGATGAGATCAGCTGCATCTGTTCAAAGCTCTCTTGTTATGTTTCCAATAGAGGCATATGGCTCAGAAGAACAAAAAAATAAATATCTTCCTAAATTAGCCTCTGGAGAAATACTAGGATGCTTTGGATTAACNGAACCAGATTATGGTTCAAATCCAGGAGGAATGATATCTAGACTTGAAGATAAAGGAGATCACTATTTATTGAATGGATCAAAAATGTGGATTTCAAACTCACCAAAAGCAGATATTGCAGTGGTATGGGCAAAAGATGAAAACAAAAGGATTAAAGGGGTAATTGTTGAAAAAGATATGGAGGGCTTTTCTGCACCTAAAACTGATGGAAAACTTTCATTAAGATCAAGTTTGACTGGTGAGCTAGTATTNGATAATGTAAAAGTTCCTAAAGAAAATGTACTTCCAAATAAAGACGGACTTGGAGCACCATTAGGATGCTTAGATAAAGCAAGATATGGAATATCATGGGGTGCAATTGGAGTAGCAATGGACTGTTACGACGCAGCAAAAAAATATTCTTTAGAGAGAAAACAATTTGATAAACCAATTGGGTCATTCCAATTAATTCAAAAAAAATTAGCTGAAATGCTAACAGAAATTACTAAAGCTCAACTATTATGTTGGAAATTAGGAAAATTAATGGATGAAGGAAAAGCAACTACTGCTCAAATTTCTTTAGCAAAAAGAAATAATGTAGAGATTGCTCTTAAAATAGCTAGAGAAGCACGTCAGATTCATGGAGGAATGGGAATAACGAATGATTATCCGATGATGAGACATATGATGAATTTAGAATCAGTTATTACATACGAAGGAACACATGATATTCATCTGTTAATTCTTGGACATGAAATAACTGGAATCCAAGCATTTTCTTAATATGAATTTTTCTGGAAAGTATCTGCAAATAGATTCTAAATATAAAATTTTTCTAAGGGAGTGGTTGCCAAATCAAAAAGCAGAGAAAAATGTATTTATAATTCACGGATTAGGTGAGCATTCCGGTCGTTATGAAGATTTTGCAAAAAATCTTACCCAAAAAAATATTGGAGTTTTTTGTATCGATCTTATAGGTCATGGAAAAAGTAATGGGAAAAGGGGACATATTAAATCCTTTGAAGATTATATAAATGCTGTTGAAAATGGAATAATTTATATAAGAAAAAAATTTTTAGATACACCTATTATTTTATTTGGACATAGTCTAGGAGGACTAATTTGTCTTAAATTTTTGCTAGATAGAGAAAGTAAAGAAATTGAAAAAGCAATTGTATCATCTCCATGGATAGAAACAGCATTAAAAATTCCAAAACATCTTCTATTTATCCATAAAATATTTCAAAAAATAATTCCTAGATTACAACTTAGCAATAATCTTATTACTTCCCATTTATCAAAAAATCANAAAGTTGTTACTGATTACGAAAGTGATATTCTTGTTCATGATAAAATTACTTTAAATCTTTTTTCAGAAATTTTGACAACTATTGAAGATGTNTTGAAAAGATCATCTAGAATTAAAGTTCAAACATTTATTTATCATGGAAAAAATGATAAAATAATTTCATATAAAGGGACTGAGAAGATTGCTAACTCAATCCCCAATAATAAATTTATTTTATTCGATAATATTTATCACGAACCTCATAATGATATTGAAAAGGATGTTATTTATAAGGAAATAAATGATTTTATTAATAAATAATAATTTATATATATTTATAAAAAAACATAAAGAAAATGAAGATTCAAAATTTAATTATCCTAGTAATATCAATAATTTTAGTATCATGTTCAACCAATGAAAATAGCACTGACTCGGATTGGGTTGAATTAACAGATGGAAAAACATTTAATAATTGGCACACTTATTTATCTGATTCAGTAATTGGATGGAAAGTTGAAGACGGCGCATTTGTCTACTATCCAGGTGAAGGCAATAGTAATAATGGTCTTGTTTCTAATAAAAGTTATACTAGCTTCATTTTATCCCTGGAGTGGAAAGTAGAAAAAGGNGGAAACAGTGGGATTTTCTGGGGAGTTAACGAGACAAAAGATTACTCAGTTCCTTATTTAACTGCTGCAGAAATTCAAGTATTAGACGATGATATTTATGGGCAAGAGGATACAGCTAATTTTAATCATATGAATGGAGCTCTTTATGATATGGTAGCTCCTACTAAATTATTTGCAAACCCTACAGGAGAATGGAATCATTACTTAATCGAAATAAATTATAATGAGAATGTTGGCAATATCGACTTAAATGGAAATAGAGCTATAAGTTTTCCATTGGAAGGGCCTGAATGGGATGCATTAATTTATAATTCTAAATTTAGAGATTGGAAAGGTTTTGCAAAGACGAAAACTGGACCAATAGCATTTCAAGATCATGGAACTAAGGTATATTATAGAAATATTAAAATAAAAGAACTATGATTAATAGAATTTTATCTCTAACAATTTTAATTATTCTTTCTGCCTCTATAAATAAAAATAAATTTATTAATGAATTAGAGAAAGATATTCCTTACTTAAAAAATCTTTATTTAGATATACATCAAAATCCTGAAATATCATTGATGGAAAAAGTGACCGCTCAAAAATTAGCTAATGAACTCAAAAAAGTTGGCTACACTGTTACCGAAAATTTTGGAGGTTATGGAATTGTTGGAATTCTAAAAAATGGTGATGGACCAACCATCTTGTATAGAACTGATTTAGATGCCCTACCTATGGAAGAAAAGACAGGACTACCCTATGCAAGTAAAGTGAAAACAAGAAATTTTGATGGTAATGAAGTAGGTACAATGCATTCTTGTGGACACGATATGCATATGGCAGTTTGGGCCGGTACAGCCAGAGCCCTTGCTAAAAGAAAAAATGAATGGAGTGGTACTGTAATGATGATAGGTCAACCTGCCGAAGAAATTGGTGCTGGAGCTGCAATGATGTTAAATGAAGGACTTTACGAAAAGTTTCCTATTCCAGATTATGGAATTGGGCTACATTCATCACCAACAATTCCAAGTGGAAAAGTAGGTTTTGGGAAGGGTTATACAATGGCTAATACTGAATCAATTGATATTAAAATTTATGGTCAAGGAGCACATGGTGCTTCACCACACATGTCAATTGATCCGATTGTAACTGCTTCATTAATAGTAATGGAATTACAAACAATTGTTAGCAGAAATATTAATCCTATAGATGATGCAGTAATTACAGTTGGATCTATTAAAGGCGGAACTAAACATAATATTATACCTGATGAAGTCAATTTACAACTTACCATAAGAACATATAAAGACGAAGTTAGAAAATTGATTCATAAAAGAATTAAAGAAATTTGTAATGGTATTGCTTCATCTATGGGCTTAGATAAATCTAGGTGGCCAGAGGTAATAATACCTGATAATTATACCCCTGCAAATTACAATGATGAGAAATTAGTTGACATAATGGTTGATGTTTCAGAATCAGTTCTTGGAAAAGAAAATGTTATTGATTCAGAACCTCAAATGGTTGGAGAGGATTTTGCTAGATATGGAAGCACCAAGGAAGATATACCAACAGTATTATATTGGTTAGGAACTGTCCCCAAAGAAAGAATGGAAAAATATAATGAAGGTAATTATGCACTACCAGCTCTTCATTCTCCTTTCTATTACCCAGATATCGAAAATTCAATTAAGACTGGTGTTTTAGTCAGCACTGAATCTATGATAAAATTATTTAATAAATAAAGTTTTCTCTATCTCTTTTGAAGTAAACTGATGATAATATTTTTTTTCTTCGACTTCCAGAAAGATAATATTACTTTGAACGCTGTACACTTCAACTAGCAAACTGTTTATTACCTTAACAGAGTTTATATCATTTATATAATTTTTTAAAAAAGATAACTCTAACACATCATTTATCAATGAAAAATCATTAGCAGATAAAACTATTTTATCATCATCAATAATTAAGATTAGTTTATCATTAATATACTTATTGATAAGGTCTATGTTTTTTTCTATTTTATTTGAGGAATCAATTGAAATTGAAAAACCGTGAAAATCTCTTAATCCATCCTCAAAATCATCCCTGAATAATTTAACTTTTACTTCTAATTTATCATCATTAATTACAACATTAGTTGAACTGATATAAATAGGATGAACTAAAAATAAAAAGCTAAAAAATAAATGTATCACATTTCCAATTTAATTAATCTATAACAAATTTTTAATAAGAAAAATATTTTACTAATATTGAATTAACTAGACTGAAAATGAATATTAATAATAAATCAGAAAAAGAAAACACCTATGATGCAATTGTAGTTGGAACAGGNNTNAGTGGTGGCTGGGCAGCNAAAGAACTAACTGAAGGTGGACTNAAAACATTNGTCCTAGAAAGAGGAAGGGATGTTAAGCATGTCAAAGACTANCCTACTATGAATAAAAANACCTGGGAATTACCATACAGGGATCANCTAACTGCTAAAGAAAGAAAAGACTACCCCGTTCAATTAAGAACAGGNTATACTGTAAAACAGTCAACAAAACATTGGTGGGTTAAAGATACTGAGCAACCNTACACAGAGAAAAAAGGANCATTTGATTGGATAAGAGGTTATCATGTTGGTGGTAGATCTTTACTATGGGGTAGACAAGTATATAGATGGAGCAAACAAGATTTTGAAGCTAATGCTAAAGAAGGAGTTAGTATTGATTGGCCAATTAGATATAGTGATATTGAAAAGTGGTATGATCATGTTGAAAATTTTATAGGAGTTAGTGGAATGAGTGAAAAACTGCCTCAATTACCAGATGGTCAATTTCTTCCNGCAATGGAAATGAATTGTGTTGAAAAAGATTTTAGAAAAAATTTATTTGAAAAATTTGGAAGAACCTATACTATAGGTAGAGTCGCACATGTAACAAAATCCCATAATGGAAGAGGACCATGTCAAAGTAGAAATCTTTGTATAAGAGGCTGTCCATATGGTGCCTATTTTAGCTCAAATTCATCTACTTTACCTGCAGCTGAAGCTACTGGAAATATGACTNTAAAACCAAATTCAATTGTTCACTCAATTATATATGATGATGATAAAGAAAAAGCTACTGGTGTAAGAGTTATTGATTCAGAAACCTTAGAAATGACCGAATATTATGCTAAAATAATATTTCTTAATGCATCTACAGTGAATTCCACTTTAATAATGTTAAACTCAAAATCAAATAGATTTCAAAATGGCTTTGGTAATGATTGTGGTGAACTAGGACATAACATGATGGATCATCATTTTAAGGCAGGTGCTAGAGCTAAGTTTGATGGTTATNAGGATAGTTATTATTATGGTAATAGACCAAATAGTGGATACTTGGCAAGATTTAGAAATATAAAGGGTAATGATATGGATTTTTTAAGAGGATATGGTTATCAAGGAGGTGCAAGTAGAACTGGGTGGTATAGAGCTGCNGANGAAGGNCTAGTTGGNAATGATTTACTTGATACAGCTGCTACTCCTGGTGGATGGAGAATGGGTTTAAATGCTTTNGGGGAAGTTCTTCCATATCATGATAATAAAATGTATTTAGATTATAATAAAAAAGATAAATGGGGAATGCCTACAGTAGTTTTTGAAACTGAAATCAAAGAAAATGAACTAAAAATGAGAGAGGANATGAAAAATTCTGCTGCTGAAATGTTAGATGCATGTGGTTTTAAAGATGTTGAGCCTTATGATAATTTTTATAGTATGGGAAATGGAATTCATGAAATGGGAACAGCAAGGATGGGTAAAGATCCTAAGACATCTGTNCTTAATAAATGGAATCAAGTTCATGCANCAAAAAATGTATTTATAACTGATGGATCATGTATGACATCATCGAGCTGTGTTAATCCATCTATTACATATATGGCATTAACAGCTAGAGCAGCAAATTATGCAATAAGTGAACTAAAGAAAAGAAATTTATANTTATGAAAAGAAGAGATGCATTTAAAAACTTATCATTATTTGTTTATGGATCATTAACCATACCTGNATCCTCATTATTAAATTCTTGTAGTCCATCTTCNAAAAAAGTAGATTGGAATCCNAAATACTTAAATGAAGACGAGGCATTTTTTTTAAATGAATTATCTAATACTATAATACCAAATACAGAATACCCTGGNGCATTAGCAGTTGGTGTTCCAAAAGAGATTGAAGAATATGTATTTAATGTATTTGAAAATAATAAAATTGAAAATTTCAGAAATGAATTAAATCAACTTGACGAGCACTTAAATAACTCAGATAGANAAAAAACCTTTTATGAATCATCTCTTAANGAAAAAGTAGATATTTTAAATAATCTTCAGAAAAGNAATAAAAAACCANTTANAGGTATTTATTTAAAAATTAAATCTTCGGTTGCAACATCTTATTTTAGAAGTGAAGTTGGAGCTAAACAAGTCCTAAAATATAACGGCCCATCAATTGTACTTGGTGATTATAAAGGTTGCATACCTTTTGAAGAGGTAGGTAAAACCTGGGCAATATAATTTAAAGATATTATGAGTTATGAATTAAGNTCACCTGTTGAAAATTTTTTAAACTGGGAGAGCAATAAAGGAAAAGAAACATTTTTAATACAACCAATTAATGGGAAAAATNATGAATTTTCATGGGAAAGANTTGGNATTGAAGCAAGAAAAATTTGTAGTTATATTAAGAGTTTTAATTTACCTAAAAATTCAAAAATNGCTATTATATCTAAAAANTGTGCACATTGGATAATTACTGATTTAGCGATAATGATGAGTGGAAATATCTCAGTACCNATATATGCTAACGTTAATGGTAAAACAGCAAAGTATATTTTAGAACATAGTGAATCTAAAATGGTATTTATAGGAAAGCTCGAAGAATCTGATTGGGATCAAATGAAAAATAATATACCAAAAGAAATAGTTAAAGTTGACTTTGGAAAATATGATCTAAAATGTGATTTNACAAAATGGGATNAAATTATTTCAAAATACGATCCTATAGATACAATTCATAATATTAGTTTAGATGATATAATTACTATTATTTATACATCNGGTACTACAGGAATTCCTAAAGGAGTTGTTTTAAATTACAAANCAGCAGCTACAGCNACAAAAAATCTACATTTACTTTTCCCATTAAATGAAAATGATAGGTTTATTTCTTANCTNCCNCTTTCTCATATTGCTGANAGAGCNTTAGTTGAGCATGGNGGTATANTATCTGGNGGNAAAATATNTTTTGTTGAAAGCNTTAGANACATTTGNNAANAATTTNAAAGACTGTAAACCCACNATATTTTTTGGAGTNCCAAGAATTTATACAAAATTCATGACAAAAATATTATCTATTTTCCCTCAGTCAGNAATAAANTTTATTATGNNNACACCTTTACTNAATAATATATTCTCATTTNTAATTNGNAAATCNTTAGGNTTAAATAAATCTAGAATATGNATTACNGGAGCNGCATCAATACCTATTTCAACTNTAGAGTGGTTTNANAGATTTAAAATAAAAATATATGAAGCATACGGAATGTCAGAAAATTCTGCATGCTCNCACGGAAANTATCCNGGTAATATNAAATTTGGAACNGTTGGAAAAGCAATGCCNGANACNGATATNNNAATTACNGAANANGGAGAAATAACTATGAAAAATGATTGTATTATGCAGGGTTATTTTAAAGAAGATAAACTAACTAATGAAACAATCAAAAATGGATATTTACATACTGGTGATAAAGGTGTAATTGATAATGATGGTTATCTTACTATTACTGGAAGAATAAAAGATATTTTCAAAACAGCTAAAGGAAAATATGTTGCCCCAAATCCAATAGAGCTAAAATTAAGTAAAAATAGCTTTATAGAGCAAGTTTGTGTTGTTGGTGATAATCTAACTCAACCAATAGCTCTTGTTATTTTAAATGAAGGAAAAAAAATTGTATCTGAAATTAAAAGTAGCTTTGAAGAGTTAATTGTTTCAATTAATCATCAGCTTGAACAACATGAAAAAATAAAAAAAATTGTTGTACTAAAAGATTCTTGGTCTATTGAAAATAATATTTTAACACCTACACTAAAAATTAAGAGAAATATAGTTGATGAAAAATATAAAAAGTTTTACGAAACTTGGTTTGATTCAGAAAATAAGATAGTATTTCAATAAAATTATTTTTTTTCTAATCCAATATAGGGATTATAACCATTCAACTTTTTTTGATAAAATCCTGTTCCATTAAACTCTCTAACATTACCATTTTCTAAGCAATACTTAGAACAACAACCTTTATATTTTTTTGCACCACTATTACTAAGGGGAAAATGTTTATTACATAAAACATTTGCACAGTTTACCATTCTATCTGTTTTTTCATCTGTTACATAGCACTTTCCAATAACTTCAGAATTAACTTCATTTACATCTTTCACAATTCTATCATCAAATACATAACATTTACCTTCAAAATTTTCTCCCCCTTCCTCGATTCCATATTTTATAATTCCTCCATGAAGTTGGTAAACATTCTCAAACCCATTCTCTTTTAAAAAACCACTAGCCTTTTCACACTTAACTCCACCTGTACAGTACGTTATAACCTTATTTGATTTCTTTATTTTTTTCTTTAACTCATTAATTTTACCAGGAAAATCTCTGAAGTTATCAATATCTAATGTCATTGCATTTTTAAACTTACCTATATTATGCTCATAGTTTGATCTAACATCTAAAATTGTAACATTTTCAGGTACTTTTTTAATTATCTTTTTAAAATCTGAAGGATTAATATATTGACCTTTGTTTTTTAAAGTTTTTTTGTCAATTATTCCAGAGTTTACAATTTCATTTTTTATTCTAACATTAATCTTCTTAAAAGCGTATTTATGATGAGACTCCACTTTAAAATCAATATCTGAAAATATTTTTTTACTGATCAATTCTTTTCTGTAATTATCACAATCTTTCTTTAAACCTGAGACGGTTCCATTGATGCCCTCTGATGAAATAATAATCCTTCCTTTAATATTATTTTTAATACAGAACAAATGATGGTCAGTTTTAAACCTTTCTGTATCTAAAATTTCTGCATAACAGTAAAAAAGTAAAATTTGAAAGTCTTTTTTCACACTAAACCTTTTTGAATTAAA
>NZWZ01000007.1 GCA_002701745.1 Flammeovirgaceae bacterium | reverse complement strand
TAAATAAAGATGGTGTTGACCAAACTGTGATAGATAAAGAAATAGAAATTGGGAAAGAGCAAGCTCTTAAAGAAGGTAAACCAGAAAATATTGTTGAGAAAATTGCTCAAGGTAAGCTGCAAAAATTCTTTAAGGATAACACTCTTCTAAGTCAACCATTTGTAAAAGATAATTCAATGACAATCGAGTCTTATCTCGGAACATTTTCATCTGAATTGACCGTTGATAAGTTTCTTAGAGTTTCAATAGGATAATCCTCGTCTAATTATTCATTATATCCTCTATCTCATCAGGAAGAATAGGAATATTTTTCATCAAATTATAATTTTTGTCTTCTCCAATAAGAATATTATCTTCTAATCTAACACCTAAGTTTTCTTCCCTAATATAAATTCCTGGTTCAACAGTAAACACATTGCCAGGAAATAAATCAACATAAAAATTTCCAACATCATGAACATCTAAACCAAGATGGTGCGAAGTCCCATGCATAAAATACTTTTTGAATAAAGGATTTTTTGGATTCTGTTTTTTTACATCATGTTTATCGAGCAACTTTATTTCTATTAATTCGCTCTCCATAATCTTACCAACTTCTTTATGATATTCATTAATAGTTATACCTGGTCTTAGGATATTAGTAGCTTTATTTTTAACATTTAGAACAGCATTATATATTTCTAACTGTCTTTTTGTAAATTTTCCATCAACTGGTATAGTTCTCGTCATATCAGACTTATAATTTGAATATTCTGCTGCAACATCCATGAGGATAAGATNTCCNGATTTACANATAGAATTATTTGTGTTATAATGAAGAGAACATGCATTTATTCCNGATGCAATTATTGGTTGATAAGCAAANCCCTTAGATTTATTTTTTATGAATTCNTGAATAAACTCTGCTTCAATATCATATTCCCATATATTTGGTTTAATATAATTTAGAACTCTCCTAAATCCTTTCTCTGTTATATCACAAGCTTTTTGAATTAAGTCAACCTCAGTATCATTTTTAATCATTCTTAAATCACTTAGAATAGGGTAAGACCTCTTAATTTTATAAGTTGGATAAGATTTTTTAATTTCATTNAGGAATCTATCTTGTGGTGTTTCAATTTTANTACTNGATCTTATATGTTCATTCTTTTCTAAATAAATACTTTCTGTCTGAGCTAATATTAGATCTAATACATTTTTAAAATTATTGTTCCACATAATTGTCTCAATTCCAGATATTTTTNTTGCTTCTTCTTTTGTGAACTTATTNCCNTCCCAAATAGCTATTTCNTCACTTGTTTCTTTGATAAATAATATCTCTCTCATCTTTTTATCTGGAAAATTTGGAGCTAAAATTAAAAATGTATCTTCTTGATCTATCCCTGTCAGATATAAAAGGTTAGTATTTTGAACAAAGTGTAATGTCTCATCTGCGTTTGTTGGCATGAATTCATTAGAGACAAATACTGANGCTGAATTTTTATCAACTTTATCTAAAAAGTTTTTTCTATTATTNATGAAAAGAGAGTTGTCAATTATTTNGTATCTCATCAGTTTATTTTGTNTTAAAGATACATTAATTGTTAATAAATTTTTAATTTGCCTATTATGGATTTTGTTGATAAAAATATCGAGAAATATGTAGAAGCTTTATCTGACAAAGAATCCCCTCTCCTCAAAGAAATNAATGAATATACGATTAATCATGTANATCAGCCTAGAATGTTATCCGGTCATTTACAAGGAAGAATTTTAAGTTTCATATCAAAAATTAAACATCCAAAAAATATTTTAGAAATTGGAACATATACGGGTTATTCTGCCTTATGTCTTGCTGANGGTTTAGCTNAAGGTGGAAAATTAATAACTATAGACAGAGACAAATCTTTACATGATAGAGTTNATGAATTTTTTAAGAGATCTGATTACGCAAAAAATATTCAGCAGTTAATTGGTGAGGCAATAAATATCATTCCTGAAATTGATTTAAAATTTGATCTTGTTTTTATTGATGCTGATAAGAAAAATTATAAAAATTATTTTGATCAAGTAATTCATAAGTTAAATAAAGGCGGGATAATTATTGTTGATAATGTTCTCTGGAAGGGAAAAGTTACTGATCTATCTAAGAATCAAAATGATAAAATAGCCGTATATATGAATGATTTTAATGAGTACATTAAAAAAAATAAAAAAGTTTCAAAATTGATTTTACCTGTCAGAGATGGACTTACACTTATCATAAAAGATGAAAATTAATATCACAGTCCTTTTATTCTTTTCCATTTTTATTGAATCTTTTTCTCAAAACTCTCCAAGAGTACCCGAGAGAATAAGAATTGATAATATGGTTTTGAATATTTCTGATGATGTTATNCCTATAATTCAAAATGAAGTTGATGCACTACATATTAATGATAAATATTTTCAAATTTTTNTCGATAGAATTAATATATATTTTCCAGTGATTGAAAGAATCTTGAAAGAAGAGGAGATGCCAGATGACTTGAAATACTTAGCTCTCCAAGAAAGTGCACTTATACCTGATGCNGTTTCATCATCAAATGCTGTTGGATTCTGGCAGTTTAAGAAAGAGACAGCAGAAGATTATGGTCTTATGGTTAATGATAAAATTGACGAAAGAAAAAATATTGTATCATCAACTAGAGCAGCATCTAGATATATTAAGAATAGTAACTTTCTTTTTGAGAATTGGATTTTTTCTATTTACTCATATTATCAGGGTCTAAGTGGCGCTAAGGCTGTTACAGATCCAAAGTTGTATGGTTCCAAGAGAATGTCAATAGATAAAGATACTCACTGGTATATAATAAAATTTTTAGGGTATAAGGTAGCTTTCGAAAATTATGTTGACAAAAAAAAATATAATGAAAATTATTCTATATACGATAATAGGTCTTTTTCATCGATTAGAGAATTATCAAAAAATTTATCAATTAATAGGAATGATTTAACCTCACTTAATAAGTGGATAACATCTGATAGAATTCCAAATGATAAAATCTATTCATTTTTAATTCCTGAAAATAGAGAGAATGTTTTTAAGAAATCGTCATCATTGGTAAGTGATAAAATCAATAACATTATTGAAGAAAAATTTACCTCTCCAATTGATGAAAAAATAAATGAGGTGATATCTCGAAAAACTATTTTGCTAAATGGATTGCCTGCAATAATAGCTGACTCGTCTGATAGTGTAGATGAACTCATAAAGTTATATGGAATTTCCAAAAAATCATTTTTTGAGTTTAATGATTTAAATAGAGATAATAATATTGTCCCTGGTGTACCTTATTATCTATCAAAAAAAAGGAGAAGAGGGAAGGTTCAGTTATATATAAGGAGAGAAGATGAATCTCTTTGGGAAATCTCCCAATTATTTGGTGTTCAGTTGACAAGCTTAAAAAAGCTAAATAAAGAAAATAATTCAAGTAAAATTCTACTTAGAAGAAGATCTATTCTTTAACTATTTTTTCAATTATTTTTCCGTCTTCTTTACTTTTAAGAATTAATTTTTTATCACCGTAATGAGTCATTTCTTCTTTAACTAGATAATAATTCTCATCATAACTCTCAAGGGTATTTATTTTACTCACTCCCTCTCTACCTCTCCATATATCTAAATTTATTTTCTCCCATTTTTTAGATTTAATAGATTTATAAGAAGCGTCAATAATTGCATTTACAATATACCCATCGTAAAATGTTTCTGATGGTTTCTCTCCCTTCTCTAACGCATCAAACATATTAGCAAACATNTGATTATATCCTAATTCATTTAATTCGTCTCCAACTGGAAAGATCCAACCAGAATCNGATTCCGCTTTCTCAGCAACATAGTCACTNCCTTTACCTGTTGTAAACATTTCAAAACCAGTTCTNAGAAAAGAGTTAACCCANATNGTACCTTCAGTTCCCATTACTTCATCTCTTAAATCAAGTCCTCCTCTGAAAGTCCAACTAACCTCAAATTGACCAATTGCTCCGTTTTCGTACTTAACTAATCCTATNGCATGATCTTCTGCATCAATAGGTTTTACCTGTGTGTCTCCCCAGCACATAACCTCAATTGGTTTAATATCNTTTCCAATATAGTTTCTGCTGATTTCAATACAGTGACACCCTAAATCTAAGATACATCCTCCACCTGCTTGCTCTAGATCCCAGAACCATTCGCTATGTGGACCAGGATGTGTTTCGCGAGANTTTGTCCATATAATTTCACCAAGACTTCCAGATTTAACACTATCAAGAGCCTTTAAAAATTTTGGGGTATAACAAAGATCTTCTAAGTATCCTGCAAAAATTCCTGCTTTTTCAACTGCTTCTACCATCCTTTTTGCNTCTTCTGCTGTTCTTCCAAGAGGTTTTGTACATATGACAGCTTTATTATGCTTACAACATAAGTGAACAGCCTCTTCATGTAGATTATTTGGTAAAGAAATACAAACTACATCAACATCTTTGTGAGCAATAGATTCCTCCATATCTGTNGTCCAGTGTGGAACATCATAATCTTCAGCAAATTTTTTTGCACTTTCTTCTCTTCTGGAGTAAATNGAAACTACTCTGTCTTTATTTCTGTAACCNTGAAGTGAGTCAGTATAGAATCTTCCTATAAAGCCTGACCCTAACATTGAAATTTTTTGCATAATTATTTATTTTTTTCTTTAAAGAATANTANTAAAAACAATAAAACAGCTCCAGAAATATATGCTGGAACCATCCAAATATCTCCCCANTTTTTAAGTCCTTCAATTGTATTGTTGTCAGTAACAATTCCAGAGAACCATGAACCGATAGTCATTCCTATTCCGTAGGTCGCAACGGTAAACAATCCTTGAGCTGCATTTTTTATTTTTTCACCAGCTTTATTTTCTGTGTACATGTACCCGGTAACAAAGAAGAAATCGTAGCATATACCATGTAATAATATTCCGGAGATTATCATCCAGTAATAAGCTTCTAAGTCGCCATTGGCAAAAAAGAAAAACCTTAGTGCCCAAGCAGCAATACCTATTATCAATATATTTTTAACTCCTAATCTATAATAAAGAAATGGAATAGCTAAAATAAAAATAGCTTCAGATATNTGACCATAAATCATTTTACCAGCTGCTCCTTCCATGCCTAAATCATTAAGAAAAACATTNGCAAATGAATAGTAGAATGATAGAGGAATACAGATTAANACTGCAGATATAAAGAAAATCAGATATGATTTNTCTTTTAGTAAAACNAGACCNTCTAAACCAAGAGGTGAACCATCACTTTTACCTTTTGGAGGTACATTTGGTAGAGAAAAAGAAAATAGTCCAAGAAGTATAGAGGCAGCAGCAGCGATATAAAAAGTATAGGCAATACTTGAGACGTTATTTTCAAGTTGNAAATTTCCAATTATAAACCCTGCAACTATCCAACCAAATGTTCCAAAAAATCTTATTACTGGAAANGTTTTTCCTGAATCACTNACATTAGCAAAAACAATATTNTTAGAAAGAGCTACCGTTGGCATATACATTAGTGAGTAAACTAGCACTGTAACTATAAATAAAAATGAAGAAGATATTTCTGTAGCATAAATTAGGAGAAGACCACCAATTATATGAAGGGCACCCATTGCTTTCTGAGCAGAAAAATATCTATCAGCAATCGATCCTACAAAAAAAGGTGAGAATATTGCAGCAATTGCAAAGGCACTATATGCCGAACCAATCTCTTCCCCTGAGGAGTTTAAGATTTTTGCCATATAAGTTCCAGCAGTAACATACCATGCCCCCCANATAAAATATTGGAGAAACATCATAGTAGAAAGTTTGAAGTTTTTCATAGTTAGTTTGGTTAATTAGTCTCAATATTATTAAGTTAAAAAAAAATTTTTTAAATTAAACTGATTTTATATCAATATTAAACTGACTAATCTTATAACTGACTCCTATGAAAAAAAATAATTCTAAAAAAAATAGCAGAAGAGAATTTATTAAACACGGNACTCTAGCTGCATCCAGCTTTTTTATTGTNCCAAGATATGTGCTTGGTGGTAAAGGTTTCACCTCTCCAAGTGATAAAATTAATATAGCAGGTATNGGGGTAGGAGGNAAAGGTACATCTGATCTTTGGTATGCTTCAGATGAGGGTAAAGAGAATGTAGTTGCATTATGTGATGTTGATATGGGAAANATAAGTNCTAAATCTAGAGAAAGATTCCCTAAAGCAAATTTTTATCAGGACTACAGAGTTATGTTCGACAAACAAAAAGATATTGATGCTGTTACGATATCCTCTCCCGATCATGTTCATGCACTNCAGGCTTTAGCTGCAATGGATGAAGGGGTTCATGTTTATGTACAGAAACCATTAACNCATAATATCAAAGAAGCTAGAATGCTNACTGAAACCGCAAGAGAAAAAAAGATTGTAACACAGATGGGAAATCANGGAGCCTCAAACTCAGGGATGAGAAAGGTTCAAGAATGGTTTGATGCTGGATTAATTGGAGANGTTGATGAAGTCTTTGTTTGGACAAATAGACCAGTTTGGCCACANGGTATACCTGTTCCTAAATCTGATGGAAGTCCTGTTCCAGAAGGTTTAGATTGGGATNTATGGTTAGGCCCTGCTCCGAAAATAGATTATACTAATGCTTATCATCCATTTAACTGGAGAGGCTGGTGGGCCTATGGTACTGGAGCACTTGGAGATATGGGTTGTCACTTAATTGATGTGCCGTTCAGAACACTAGGATTACACTACCCAAAAGCTGTAGAATGTAGTGTTGGTCAGGTATTTATTAAAATGTGGAATCCAGAGTATATCCCAGAAGGGTGTCCACCTTCTTCCTCTGTNACTCTAGATTTTGCTGCGACTGATAAAAATAAAACTCCTTTAAAAATGAGATGGCTAGATGGTGGTTTAAGACCTCCACATCCAGACCTAATTCCTGCAAACGACTCTCTTGGAACNCCAGATAGTTCAAATGGAGTTATGATGATAGGGTCAAAAGGAATTATTACTACTGGAGTTTATGGATTTACTCCAAAATTATATAGGAAAGGTGAGGATGTAGTTGAGTTTGATACATCTAATCAACCAGGTAATGAATTTGGTCATCAAACTAAATGGATTGAGGCGTGTAAGGCAGGNTTTAATAGTTCTGAACATAAAGCGCTAACATCTTCTTTTGATTATTCTGGTCCAATGACGGAAACAGTTCTCATGGGTAACATTGCAATAAGAAGTTATATGGAGAAAAAATCNGGACTTGGTAATTCTTATCCAGGAAGAAAGAAATTATTATGGGATGGAGAAGCTATGAAAATTACAAACTATNATGANGCAAATAAGTTTGTAACAAGAAATTANAGAAAAGGNTGGGAAATCTAAAANTCATAATCNAGACCTAGTTTATTTTTTAGATCTGAGAGGTTTGTGTTTTTTTTAGATAGNTATTCAAACTTATCTTTATTTGTGTANATNGTTTTTTCTTTTTCTNTTTCGTTTATTTCTTTTTTAAGAACAATTTTTTCTTCAAACCTATTTTTTAATTTCTCTTTTAATCTATTGATAATACTGTCAAATATTGTTCCTTCTAATTCATTGTCTAGATGAAATGTAATTTCTGTTCCTTCTATTGAATTTCTTTTTTTTAGAATTGCTACTTCAGATTTTTTCTCTTTTAATGATTCTGAAAAATCATTAATAAGTATTTTGTATTCATCTTTAGAAAAAGGAATTTTCTCATTTGATTCTTCCTTANCTTTTTTCTCTACTTCCGATTCTTTCTTTTCAGTTAATAAATTTTTGAGGTTTGGAGTGTCTTTATTTGCTGAAGTATCTGNTTCTACAATATCCTTATTNGCTAANTTTGNTTTATCAGTTTTTGTTGCTTTGACTGTTTCATCCTTTTCTTTTACTTCAGTTATTTTTTTTACTTCTTCAGATTTTGGAGTTTTTTTTTTATTCAGTGAACAAATTTTAATTAANGCTATTTCAGTATGAATTTTATGATTACTTGATTGTTTATAATTGATTTCAAATTGATTTAAAATTTCTAGTGAATTTTCAATNAATTCTGTATCAATGGTNTTTGCTTGATTTATATATTTTGTTTTTTCAGCTTCAGAAACTTCCATNATTTCAACTAAACTTTCATTTTTTGATAGAAGAAGATTTCTAAAGTGATTAGANAGACCATTTAATAAATTGAAACTTTCAAATCCTTTAAGTAAAATTTCATTGTGTACTAGAAGAGTTTCAGATACTGAAGANGCGAAAAGAAGATTACTTACTTTAAAGAAATAATCATTATCTAATATATTTAAGTTTTTAGTTACTACCTCTAAGNTGATTTTTGAGTCTTTAGAAAATGTTCTAATCAAATCAAGAGTAGATAATGCATCTCTCATTGCTCCATCTGCTTTTTGAGCTATAATNTGTAATGCTTCATCTTCAAATTCAATTTTTTCATTTTCTAGTATATCCTTGAGTTTATTTTTAATNTCNNTNATCTCTATTCTATTAAAATCATAGATTTGACATCTNGATAATATNGTTGGAATTACCTTATTTTTTTCTGTAGTNGCTAATATGAAAATAGCNTATGANGGTGGCTCCTCAAGNGTTTTCAAAAAGGCATTAAATGCAGCATTAGATAACATATGAACTTCATCTATTATATANACTTTATATTTTCCAGATTGTGGTGCATACCTTACTTGATCAATTAAATTTCTTATATCNTCGACNGAGTTNTTTGAAGCNGCATCTAGTTCATAAATATTAAGNTTATTAGANTTNTCAAGAGGATTTTCAATATTNAAACCATTTATCTGATTTGCTAATATTCTTGCACACGTAGTTTTGCCAACTCCTCTTGGACCACAAAATAAAATTGATTGAGCAACTTTTCCATTTTTTATAGCATTTTCTAAAGTTGTAGTTACATGAGATTGACCTACTACATCTTCAAATTTTATAGGTCTATATTTTCTTGCCGATACAACATATTTTTCCACAGATGTAAATTAAATAAATTAGATTTGTGCAACAATATTGTTCTTTGTTTTTTGGGGTCGACTGGAATTGACAGTATGATAAATTTTATTTTTGCATGTCGGGTGATAGTAACATCCGTAATCAAATACTANATACTTTAAACGGCGAACGTAAATACGAATACGCTATGGCGGTTTAAATTCTAAGAATTTAAATAACCACATCATAATTTAACTGGTGATCTTCGGTTAATTAATATGGTGTCATAAGGAGATCTACTTTATATTTTTNCCTACAATTATATATTGGAAATTTAGTAGGTAAGGATAGATGTTGGTTGATATTTTCCTGCTCTATTTCGAAAATTAAAAATTATCTAAGCATGTAGACGGAATACGGTTTCCATAGCTGGACGCGGGTTCGAATCCCGCCGACTCCACATACTAATTTGATTTNNTAGTTTTTTCTTTTATNTNCTCCATTAATTCNATNATNCTATCCATTCTCTNCATNTCTTTTTCATGATAAANTNTNTGNTTNTATCTATANTNANTNATCATNTCNTCATAAGNNATNTCTTCNNNNAAAAAAGATTGATGAATAATTTGGATCNTAAAAATGNTGAGTAATATAAATGCAAATCCACCAGAAACTANAGCTGGTATTCCATAAATTATNTTGATATAGAGNTCGGAATTATAAANTTTTTTAATTTTTTCCTTCATCTAAATTNTTATTAATTTTTTCTAAAACTNTTATAATTNNATCNAGTTTTTCAGCTTCTTTNATATGATTTTCTACATGTTCTTGTCTTCTTTCTACCTGTGTAGTTTCATTACTTTCAAAAAAAGTAANNTATATAAATAAGCTNGCAAACATTANCATTACNAGNATAATTGATCCNGAGATAATGCTTACACAAGCCTTNATATAATTATCAAGATGTTGTTTACTCATAGTTTTTCTTTTTGTTAATCATATTTCGAATNCTATTTTCTGAAATTATTATTTTATAATTTTCAGANATAGTAAATAGGCTTTTATTTANATTTTCTCTATCATTTTCAATAGTTCTAACTAATAGATCAATTTCTTGGTTTTGGAAATCACTAGGATTATTTGANTTTTTATAAAAACTNAGTCTATCATATTTTGCTTTGACATTAGATTGGAGTTTGATTGTTTCTTGCAATAAGTTTTTAATCTCATTGTCATCTCTAGATAATACCTCATTNATTACAGAGAGAACAGCTCCNCTTGCTCCTATAATTGGTCCTGCTTTCCTAGTGACCTCTGAGTTAGAAGATAATACNCCCATCAATGCACCAAGAAATGTAATTCCTGCNGCACTAAATGTTCTTATTTTTCTATTGTTTTTAGATGTAGCTTCTATCCACTTNAGATTATCATTTATTTCTTCTAATCCATCTTGTTGAGATTCTAATTCATTAATTAATTCTGTAATTTTTTCTTGTANCTTAAGCGGATTGATAGTATTCATTACTACCACATCTAATGTTATCTGAGANGATAATCCCGATAAATCTGTAGCTTTAAGTTCTAGGTTATAATTTGTTGTAGAGTTTGTTCTTTCAACGTGATCGTAATCAACATTAAAACTTATTGTTTTCTTTNNATTGTTAAGTTTCATTCCTCTTGGTAATTGTGCACCTACATTTTCTATTATAATTGAATCATTAACATTAGGATCATCTACTGGAATTTTATATGTATAAGAACTTCCTTCCTCAACTATCCATTTTGATGTCTTTCCAAAAACTGGAGGAAAATTATTTTCAGAATAAATAATTTTAAATGTATCTACATCAAATAGCTCAGGCTTATTTTTTTTATATGCCTTTAAAATAAAACTAAATGTCTTCTCTAGTTCATCTATATTATTTGGATCAATCTTCCAGTCTATATTTCCAGAAATAGGATTGAAGTTATCAATTGGCGCATCAGTTTTTAATTCAAATAATACATTATTATCACCATCTGAAATAATAGGAGTATAACGAAATGAATAATTGTTCCTGATAATTTTATCTATTTGTTTGTTAATTATCTTAGGAGCATATTCTAAATTATTAATTTCAATAAGAAAATCATACCTCTTTAAATTTGAATTTTTTTCATAAGCAAATANGTTCCAGGTTATAAATTTATTAATTGCCTGGTTATCATCAGGAATGAACTCAAAGTATATTCTTTTACTTCTTTTATCGTAAATTATTTTTCCATTTTCAATATTTCTGAAGTTAGGATTATCATTAAAATAATAATTAAATATTANTTCTTCCTCTTTACCTTTTAATTGTATTATCATAGATAAAGTGTCTCTCTCATCTAAGGTTATATTTGTAGGATTANATAAATTTTCGATTAAAATTTTTTGTTCTCCGTTGATTTCATAGTTTATAATATTAAATGATAACTCTACATCTTTTATTTCATCTTTTATTAATAAAGAGTCTTGANAATTAGATATTATAGTATCATTATTATTAGATTGTGCGTTAATAAAAGTAGGATTTAGAAATAAACTAAAAGTNAAAAACAGAATTAAATTTCTCATACTATGTGTAGNAACAAGACTATAATTTTCTATGTAATTTAATTTAATAATTTTTATCAATTATGCTAATAAANGTTTTAATTCTCTATTTAAATCTTTTTTCTTATGAAAAGAATCATTTTATATCTTCTGATTGGGAGTTAAAAAAAGAGGAGAATAATATAAAAGTTTATCTAAGGAAAAATGAATNAAATAATGTTGAGTATTTAGCTGAAACTGTAATTAATACCAATATAGATTCAATTTTAGAGATAATTTTAGACTATGATAATTCTCATAAGTGGATGTATAAACTTGAAGATAGTAGAATAATTGAAAAAAAATATGACTCATTATTTTATGTCTATTTCACAATGGAAATGGGGTGGCCTCTGAAAAAAAGAGATTTAGTTTCTGATGTAAAAATTGATAAGAAAGATNACTTTGTTTCAATTAGCTTAAATTCAGTTCCAAATTATATTCCAGTTGATGGAAATTATNTTAGAATATTTGATTCAAAATCCATTTGGAATCTTTCAAAAATTAGTGATGAAGAAACAAAAGTAACNCTACAAAGCTATGCAGTCATTGATGGCTTACCATCATTTGTGGTTGAATTATTTATAGTTGATGGACCTATATTTTCTTTATCTAACCTAAAGAANAAGATCTAAATTCTTTCAATATCAGCACCTAGTTCTCTAAGTCTCTGATCTATATTACTNTAACCTCTATCTATTTGATCTATATTATCTATTATNCTTGTTCCATTAGCTGAAAGAGCNGCTATGAGNANGGAAACACCAGCTCTTATATCTGGTGAGGTCATCTGTATACCTTTTAGAGGAATTTTTCTGTCAAGNCCAATNACAGTAGCTCTATGTGGATCGCATAAAATTATTTGNGCTCCCATATCTATAAGTTTATCAACAAAAAATAATCTACTCTCAAACATTTTTTGATGAATTAATACTGTTCCTTTTGCTTGAATTGAAGTTACTAGAGCTATACTTAATAGATCAGGTGAAAAACCTGGCCATATTGCATCGGATATTGTCATAATTGAACCATCAATGAAAGATTCAATTTCATAATGATCTNGANCAGGAATATGAATTGAATCATCTTTTAAATTCATTTTTATGCCNAGCCTTTGAAAGGTTTTAGGAATAATACCTAAGTTATCTAAACTAACATCTTTAATTAAAATATCAGATTTAGTCATTGCTGCAAGTCCAATAAAACTTCCAATTTCNATCATATCAGGTAAAATTCTATGTTTAGTACCNGATAATTTAGATACACCCTCAATTTTTAAATAATTTGANCCTATTCCCTTAATATTTGCTCCCATTGAGTTAAGCATTTTACATAGTTGCTGAATGTAAGGTTCGCAAGCCGCATTATAGATAGTAGTTTTACCTTCTGCAAGAGATGCTGCCATGATAATATTGGCTGTACCTGTAACTGAAGCTTCNTCTAGTAAAATATNCTTTCCTTTAAGTTTATTAGCAGANACTTTAAATAGAGTATTATTATTNTCAAGNGTAAATTTTGCTCCAAGTTCTTGAATTCCAATAAAGTGAGTATCAACTCTTCTTCTTCCAATTTTATCTCCTCCAGGTTTTGCTAAATACGCATTTCCAAATCTAGCAACCAAAGGTCCCATTAACATAATTGACCCNCGGATTTTAGAAGATTTTTCAAAGAAATCTTTAGATTTAGTATAGTCNACGTCAATAGAATCAGATGTAAATTTATANGTTGTTGAGTCTACTTTTTTAACATCAACACCCATTCCATCTAATAAATCTATTAAAAGATTTACATCTTTTATATCAGGAACATTTTCAATAGTTATATTTTCATCAGAAAGTAATACNGCACATAAAATTTGAAGAGCTTCATTTTTTGCGCCTTGTGGATAAATTACACCTTTAAGACTTTTTCCACCATTTATTCTGAAGGATCCCATTACATTCTTCTTTTTCGAAATGGTCTATTTGATTTAAAGTTTTTCTTTGAATGATAATGTTTTGATCTTGATCCTCTTTCTTTTGTAACCTTGAAGAATAAATTCATTTCATTCACTTTTTCAATATCTATTGATAATTTATTATTTGATAATTCCTTTATATTATCAACAATTACTTTACTGTCGATNGATTCTTTATTCCACATACCAAAAAATGATTTCATAATTTTNCCAATGTGAATTACAGCAGCTTCTCTATCTTCTTCTTTCTTAAGTTTACAAGCCTCATCAATTAGCAATTCAATTTTCTTGCCGTAATGTCTATATTTTATTTTTGTTTTGGGGTACTCTANCCTTTTAGGTTTATCAGCTTCAGTTTTTTTCTTAGGCATTGGATAGGGGCTATCTATATCTAAGCTATAGTCAGACATGATAAATAAGTCATCCCACATTTTTGCTTCTACTTCACTTTGGTCTTTAAAACTTGGATGTGTAAGTTTCATCATATCAACTAAAGTTTTTGACATTTTATTTCTTTCTTCTTTGCTTTTAANATTACCCACATAATCAACAAGNTTATGAAAGTTTCTGCCATANTCTCTTAATATTAAATTGCTTCTAGTAGTATTATATTCCATCTCCATNNTTTTTTTCAAAACTAATTAATTTTTTCATCAATTAAGTAGTAGATTCATCTTCTTATTTTTTATGAAATATTTAGANNATTTAAACTCCAGTCAAAAAGAAGCAGTATTACACCCAAAAGGACCGTGTCTCGTGATTGCAGGAGCAGGNTCAGGTAAAACTAGAGTTTTAACATATAGAATAGCCCANCTGATAAAACAAGGTATAGATCCATTTTCAATTCTTGCTTTAACATTTACTAATAAGGCAGCAAAAGAAATGAAAAATAGNATAGAGGGTATAGTCGGAACAGAAGCAAGAAGCCTATGGATGGGTACTTTTCATTCTATTTTCGCTAGAATACTTCGAACTGAAGGATATAAAATAGGGTATCCACCAAATTTTGTTATTTATGATACNCAAGATTCCAAAAATTTAATNAAGGCTATNGTGAAAGAACAAAATTTAGATCCTAAGCTATATAAAGAAAACTTTGTATTTAATAGAATTTCAAATGCTAAGAATAGATTGATCTCCCCTCTGGAATATAAAAACAATCCAATTCTTCAAGAAGAAGATAGTTCTTCATTAAGACCAATGATTGGAGAGATTTATAAAATATATTCTGAGAGATGTTTNAAATCTCAGGCTATGGATTTTGATGATTTACTTTTTAATACAAATANTTTATTTTCAGAACATNTAGACATTCTAAATAAGTACCAGCAATTGTTTCAACATGTATTAATTGATGANTTTCAAGATACCAATTATTGCCAATATCTAATTACAAAAAGATTAGCATCAGTTAGTAGAAATATTTTTGTAGTAGGTGATGACGCTCAGTCCATTTATGCATTTAGAGGAGCAGAGATTAGAAATATTTTNAAGTTTGAAGATGATTTTGATGACTTGAAAACTATTAAACTTGAACAAAATTATAGATCAACNAAAACCATAGTAAATGCAGCAAATTCAGTTATTGAAAAAAATAAATCNAAGATTAGTAAAGAAGTTTGGACAGATAATGAAGACGGTGAATTAATTTCAGTTAAAAAATCCTTTTCGGATAACGAAGAAGGTAAAATAGTTTCTAATTTAATTTTTGAAGAGAAAAATAGAAATCAATTAACAAACTCTAATTTTGCTGTTCTTTATCGAACAAATAGCCAATCTAGATCAATTGAAGAAGCATTAAGAAGAATCGGTTTAAAGTATAAGGTTTTTGGTGGAGTTTCTTTCTATCAAAGAAAAGAAGTAAAAGATTTAATAGCCTATCTACGATTTTCTATTAATCAAAATGATGAACAATCATTTAGAAGAATCATTAACTATCCAAGAAGAGGAATTGGCCAAACTTCTCTTGATAAAATAATTACGATTTCAAATAAAGAAAATATAAGCTTATGGGATGTTATTCAGAGATCCTCTGAGCTATTAAATTCCAGAATAAATAACTTATTAACTCCATTTAAAGATTTGATTATCTCTTTTTCAAACTTTTCCAAAAATAATGATGCTTACACAACTGCATCACATATAGCATCAAATTCGGGTCTTTTAAAAGAGCTTTGGGATGATAGAAGTATTGAAGGTATAAGTAGATATGAGAATGTTCAAGAATTACTCAATTCAATTAAAGAGTTTTTAGATAATGATGATAATAAAAACAAAAAACTTGAAGATTTCTTACAGGAAATATCATTAATGACTGATCAAGATAAAGAAGATGATAGTAATGAAGAATATATTTCATTAATGACAATACATATGGCAAAAGGCTTAGAATTTTCAGTTGTATTTATAGTTGGAGTAGAAGAAGATTTATTTCCTTCACAAATGATGATTTCATCAAGAGAAGATCTTGAAGAGGAAAGGAGACTTTTCTATGTTGCAATTACTCGAGCTATGAAAAAATTGTATTTAACNTACTCTAGTACAAGATATAGATATGGAATGTTAAAGGATTGTGAGAAAAGTAGATTTATAAAAGAAATTAGTCCAGCATATCTAGATTTTGATAATTTTAATACTAATAGATCATTGGTGTCAAATGTTTTGAAAGAAAAAAAAAGAAATTTATCACCTATTAAAAAAGTATCAACAAATAATTCATCATCCATTAAGTCAAGTAATATTGATGATTTGATAGAGGGCGTAAATGTAAAACATGATATTTTTGGTATTGGAACAATTAAAAAAGTAGACAATCATTCTAATCAAAAAAAAGCAATTGTAAATTTTAAAAATGTTGGAGAGAAGACTTTACTCTTGAATTTTGCTAAATTAAAGGTAATAAAGTAATGGAAATCCTTGGAATAGATATTGGTGGCTCTGGAGTTAAAGCTGCAGTAGTTGATACAAAAAAAGGAAAATTAGTTTCCCAAAAAGTTAGATTTCCGACACCTGATCCTTCATCTCCAAAAAAAATATTTTCTGGAATTCAATCAAACTTTATTGAGGAATTTAAATGGTCAGGTAAAGTAGGGTGTGGTTTTCCTGGTGTGGTAAAAAAGAATAAGGTCTTCTCAGCTGCTAATATTAGTAAGAAGTGGGTGGGCGTGAATATCAAAAAAAAATTCTTTCAAAATTTTAATTTAGAATGCAAAGCAGTTAATGATGCTGATGCAGCAGGAATAGCTGAGATTTATTTAAATAAAAATGTTCCTAAAAAAGGTACAGTTATGGTAATAACCGTAGGTACAGGATTAGGAACCTCAATATTTGTAGACGGAAAACTTGTCCCAAACATTGAGTTTGGTCACTTAAAAATGTACGGAGACTGTGCAGAAAAATATGCATCGAATCTTGTAAGAAAAAAGCTAGAATTATCTTGGAAAGAATGGTCAGCAAGATTTACAGAATATTTAGAATATATTGAATTATTAGTTTCACCAAATACAATAATTTTTGGAGGAGGAATAAGTAAATATTTTGACGAATTTAAAAATGATCTGAAATCTAATTGTGAAATAATACCTGCACAAAACAGAAATAATTCAGGAATTATTGGCGCTGCTATTTCTGCAGTCTAATTATTGACTTCGTAACCTTTGTCAATTAACAATTCTTTTTCTTGAGCTTTATTAGCGAGTTCATCACACCTTTCATTTTCCACATTTCCTGAATGACCTTTTACCCATTTAAAGTTAACCTTAAACTTCTTATATAATGGAATGAATATTTTCCATAAATCTGAATTTAATTTCTTTTTAAAATTTTTTTTCTCCCAATTCCAAATCCATCCTTTCTCAATTGATTCAACTACATATTTTGAGTCGGAATATATTGTTATTTCAATTTTATTATTTTTTATTGCTTCTAAAGCTTTTATAACTGCTGTTAGTTCCATCCTGTTATTAGTTGTAAGCCTATACCCCTGACTAAGTTCTTTCCTTTTATCTTTATAAAGCATCACAATTCCATATCCTCCAGGACCTGGATTTCCTCTACTTGAACCATCGGTATATATATTAATCATTTTTTTCAGAAAAATAATTTATTGCAGCTTCATATCCCATTAATCCTAAGCCTGATATAATTCCTGTACAAACATCACTTAGATAGCTTTTTTTTCTGAATTCTTCTCTTGATAATATATTGCTAATATGAACTTCAATTGCAGGTGTTGTTACTGAAGATATTGCATCTCTTAANGCTACAGAAGTNTGGGTGAAGCCTCCAGCATTAATAATTATTCCATCATATGAAAATCCAATTTTTTGAATTTTTTCAATTAATTCACCTTCATGGTTTGATTGATAATATTCTAAATCAACTTTTCCGNTNTATTTTTTTATCAAAGTCTNATAATAAGAATCAAATGAAGTCTCCCCATAAATATTTTTTTCTCTTATACCTAACAGATTTAAATTTGGACCATTTATAATTATTAACTTCATGATTTTATAAATTTAGTCTAAAAAATATATTTTATGTGGGAACACGAAATAATTGAGTATAAAAATTTCTTGAAATTAGAAAGGTCTTTATCTGATAATTCTGTTTCTGCTTATGTCAATGATATAAATAAANTAACATCATTNCTGAAGCTAAATCATAAAGAAACAATTGAATATTCTAATATTGATTCTAATATTATCCAAGAATTTNTTGAATACTTNTACAATCTAGGAATTTCCTCTTATTCACAAGCCAGAATAATTTCTGGAATTAAATCATTTTTTAATTATTTAATTATTGAGGANAAGATTAAAATAAATCCTACTGAGTTAATTGAATCTCCAAAATTAGATAAAAAGTTACCTGATACTTTAAATATTGATGATATAGAAAATATTTTAAAATCTATAGATTTNAATTCATTTGAAGGGGTTAGAAATAGNGCAATAATCGAAACATTATATAGTTGTGGTTTAAGAGTATCTGAATTAATTAATATTTCTTATCAAAATTTATTTCTAGATATTGGATTTATTAAAGTTATAGGNAAAGCTTCTAAAGAAAGATTGGTTCCTATAGGAAGNTCAGCAATTAAGTATATAAANNTTTTTGATGATGAGTATAGNAAAAAAATGAAAGTGAAGCCTGGTAATGAAGGTTTTCTTTTTTTAAATAGAAGAGGATCAAAAATTTCCAGAAATATGGTTTTTATAATAATTAAGAATATTTCTCAAAAATTAAATCTAGATAAAAAGATTAGTCCTCATACATTTAGACATTCTTTTGCNACTCACATGATTGAAGGTGGTGCCGATTTAAGAGCTGTTCAAGAGATGCTTGGTCATGAATCTATTACAACTACTGAAATATATACACATTTAAATAAAGAATATTTAAGAGAAGTAGTGAATAAATTTCATCCAAGGAGTTAATACAATAATTATATTTGCAATATGTATAAGAAATTGATTCGACCATTACTTTTTCTTTTTAATCCAGAATCAATTCATAATTTTTCCTTTTTTTTTATAAAATTAATTTTAAAATTTCCNTTTGTTAAACCTCTATTTAAATCTCTATTTTCNTTTAATAATAAAAAATTAGAGACTTCATTATTCGGAATNAAATTTAAAAANAGAATTGGTTTAGCTGCAGGATTTGATAAAAANGCAGAGTTATTAAATGAGATGGAATGCTTTGGTTTTAGTCATGTTGAAGTTGGTACAATTACACCTAAACCTCAGTNTGGAAATCCNAAACCAAGATTATTTAGATTAAAATCAGACAAAGCTTTAATTAATAGAATGGGATTTAATAATGATGGAGTTGAAAAAATATTGANGCGNATTAAATCATATAATGGAAACTTAGTAATAGGAGCNAATATTGGGAAAAATAAAATTACTCCTAATTCAAAAGCAGTAGATGACTATTTATACAGCTTTAAAAAACTTAGAGATTATGTTAACTACTTTGTTATTAATGTAAGTTCACCTAATACTCCAAATTTNAGAGCTCTTCAGTCCAAAGAAAAATTGAATNATCTTTTAGATAAAATTCAATCAGAAAATTTTTCAAAAAANAATTCAGTTCCAATTTTAATAAAAATAGCACCAGACCTTTCTAAAAAGGAAATNGATGATATATTATCAGTGACGATAAAAAATAAAATTGATGGAATTATTGCTACTAATACTACGATATCAAGAGTTAGNATAGATANNAATGAAGCTGGTGGATTAAGCGGNAAACCTCTTTCTAATAAATCAAATGANATAATTAANTATNTAAAGATGAAATCTAANAATAAANTAAAGATTATAGGAGTTGGAGGTATATTTAATGGGAATGACGCAAAAGAAAAAATCAGTTCTGGAGCTGATTTACTTCAAGTCTATACGGGATGGATTTATGAAGGNCCATCGATGATAAATAAAATAAATAAATTCTTATTAAAAGAGAATCAATAAGTAAGTATGTATTGTTAAATTTGAAAAATGGTAGATAGCTCTTTTAATAACGATTATTATGAAGATGAAGGTGATAAAAAATCAACTATTGAAAAAGTAAAAGTTTCATTAGGTGCTATTTCACTAACTTTTTCTGTTTTAATATTTTTATCATTAACATCTTATCTTTTTACAGGGCATTTAGATCAAAGTTTGATTGACTCTGGATTATCTTTTTCAGCTCTTGGTGAAAAATCAGAAAATTGGTTAGGTGTATTTGGTGCTTTTCTGTCACACTATTTAGTTTTTGTGACATTTGGTATTTCTTCATTCTTTTTAGTTCCTTTTTTATTGGTCATATCATTAAGACTCTTATTTAATTTTAAAATTTATTCAATTCCAAAAACCTCAATTTTTACATTTTTTGGTATTTTTTGGTTATCGACAATTCTTGGTTATTTCCTAAATTTATTTCCCGAGAGTAGTTTTTTAAAGAGTTTTACAGGAGGAATTGGAGTCAATTTATCTCTTTTTTTGAATAATTTATTAGGTGTATCATCAATTATCATTTTACTATTATTCCTTTTTCTTTTCTTAGTTTTTTATTTTAATATCTATTCTTTTGATATCCCAAAATGGAAAAAGAAAACTATTGATGATGAATTAGAAGATACCTTCGAAGATGATTTTGAAGAAGATTCCATTGAAAGTGAAAATGAAGAGGATATTGAGGAAATTGAAAACTATGAAGAGGAATTGAAAGAAGATTTAGAAGAAGAAAATAAATCAGAGTTAAAAGATGCTGATGTAGTAGAAGATGATGATAATGAAGATTCTAATTTACAATTAAAAGTTGAAAAAGGTGTTGATGAAAAAAAATCAAAAACCTTAAGTAGTAATGTATATGATCCAGAATTGGATCTTTCAAATTATAAATATCCTAAAGTAGATTTATTAAATGATACGACTGATAAAAAAATTCAAGTATCAAAAGATGAATTAACATCTAATAAAAACAGAATAATAGAAACCCTTAAAAATTTCAAAATTGAAATAGCTAAAATAAAAGCTACGATTGGGCCAACTGTTACTCTTTATGAAATTGTTCCTGAGGCTGGAATAAAAATTTCTAAAATTAAAAATTTGGAAGATGATATTGCACTTAGTTTATCTGCGCTGGGAATAAGAATCATAGCACCTATACCAGGAAAAGGAACTATAGGAATTGAAGTCCCAAATAAAAATAGGGAAATAGTTAGCCTTCGCTCTGTTATGAGTACGGAAAAGTTCATTAAATGTGATTATGAATTGCCTTTAATTTTAGGAAAGACTATCTCTAATGAAGTTTTTTTAGCTGACTTAACTAAGATGCCTCATATTTTAGTTGCGGGTGCTACAGGACAAGGTAAATCCGTTGGTCTAAATGTTATGTTATCATCCTTATTATATAAGAAACATCCATCAATTTTAAAATTTGTTTTAATTGATCCGAAGAAGGTCGAGCTTTCTCTATTTAATAAAATTGAAAAGCATTTCTTAGCTAAATTACCTGATGCTGAAGAACCAATAATTACAGAAACAAAAAAAGTAGTTCATACATTAAATTCTCTTTGTACCGAAATGGATGTTAGATATAATTTATTAAAAGATGCTCATGCAAGGAATTTAAAAGAATACAATAAAAAATTTATAAATCGTAAGCTTAATCCAAAAGAAGGTCATCGATATTTACCATATATTGTTTTAGTAATTGATGAATTAGCTGATTTAATGATGACTGCTGGAAAAGAAATTGAAACTCCAATTGCTAGATTAGCTCAGTTAGCCAGAGCTATTGGTATTCATTTAATTGTTGCTACTCAGAGACCGTCTGTAAATGTTATAACTGGTGTAATTAAGGCTAATTTTCCAACTAGACTTTCGTTTAAAGTTACTTCTAATATGGACTCAAGAACTATTCTTGATACAAAAGGTGCAGAACAGTTAGTTGGAATGGGTGACATGTTATTTTCATCTGGTTCTGATATTATAAGATTACAATGTCCATTCGTTGATACTCCTGAAATTGAAAGAATTTGTGAACAAATAGGAACTCAAAGGGGGTATGTTTCTGCATATTTATTACCGGAGTATATTGATGAAAATGAAAAACAAATTGCAGATATTGATCTTACCGATAGAGATCCGTTATTTGAAGATGCCGCAAGACTTATTGTTGCATCTCAAACTGGTAGTACATCATTATTACAAAGAAAATTAAAATTAGGTTACAATAGAGCTGGAAGATTAACAGATCAGCTTGAGGTGGCTGGTATTGTAGGTCCCTCTGAAGGGAGTAAGCCTAGACAGGTTCTTATTCAAGATGAATATAGTTTAGAAAAATTACTTAATGATTTAGGTTAACATTACTTAACGATTTAGATTAACTTTGCTTAGTCATTTAGTTTAATTTTATATGTATGAAAAAAATAATTGTTCTTATTAATCTTATTTTTTTGAATCAATTCTTTTTGTTTTCACAAGAGGATAAGCTTGCTTTAGATTTATTAAACTCAATGAGTGATAATTATAAAAAGATGAAAGGCTTTACTTCTTCCTTTACATACTCCATGAAGAATCTTACTGAAGATATTACCGACTCATTTTCTGGAAAAATATCAGTAAAAGATGATAAATATGTTTTATTTATCGAAGGTCAAAAAATTATTAATGATTCAAAAACGGTATGGACTTATTTAGAAGATTTGAATGAAGTCACTATATCTGAATTTGACCCTTCAGAACAAGATATTTCGATTAATAATGTTTTTGAGGTTTATAAAGAAGGATATAAGCATAAGTTTATTAAAAAAACAAATGGAGTAAATACTGTTGAAATCTATCCAGAGGATGAAAATAAATCATATTTTAAGATTTCATTTGCTATTCTTGAAAATGATTTATTATCAAGTTTTACAGTCTTTGATAAATCAAATAGTGTCTTCATATATACAATAGATGACTTTTTGGAGGAAGAAATGGATAATTCTATTTTTTCCTTTGAAATTGAAAATTATCCAGACATAGAAGTAATTGATTTTAGATAATTTATGAACTTCTCTGATTTAGTAAACCAAATTAAAAATAAGAAAAGTTACCTATGTGTTGGTTTAGATTCAGATATTAATAAAATACCTAAACATTTAAGAGAATTAGAAGATCCAATATATGAATTTAACAAAAGAGTTATTGATGCAACAAAGGACTTAGTTGTAGCATATAAACCAAATATTGCATTTTATGAAGCTCAAGGTTCAAAGGGATTAATTTCATTAGAAAAAACACTTAATTATATTCCTGAAAACATTTTCAAAATAGCCGATGCTAAGAGAGGAGACATTGGTAATACTTCTAAAATGTATGCAAAAAGTTTTTTTGAATCATTTAATTTTGATGCAGTTACACTTTCACCTTATATGGGTAAAGATTCATCGATTCCATATTTAGAGTATAAAGATAAATGGATAATCTTATTAGCTCTAACATCAAATAATAGTTCAGTTGATATTCAACATTTTAAAAATTCAACTGATAAAAATCTCTTTGAACACGTAATTGAAGATTCACTTAAGTGGTCAAATAAAGAGAATACTATGTATGTGGTTGGAGCAAATAGAACCTCAGAGTTTAAAAAAATTAGAGATATTATACCAAATAGCTTTATTTTAATTCCTGGAGTAGGTACACAAGGAGGTAAATTAAAAGATATTAGCTTGAATTCGATGAATGAAAATTGTGGAATTATAGTTAATGTTTCAAGAGATATTATATATTACGACTCATCTCTCTTATTTGAGGATCAAGTAAGAAAAAAAGCTTTAGAATATAAAAATGAAATGGAATCCATTTTAATTCAAAAAGGTTTAGTGTGAAAAAAGACTTTCAAATTTTACTTTTTTACTGCTATGCAGAAATATTAGATACAGAAAAGTTTAAAACTGAACATCATTTGTTCTGTATTAAAAATAATATTAAAGGAAGGATTATTATTTCATCAGAGGGTATTAATGGAACCGTCTCAGGCTTAAAGAAAGATTGTGATAATTACAGAAAAGAATTGATTAGTAAAAAAATATTTTCAGATATTGATTTTAAAGTTGAGTCTTATCATAAAAATGCTTTTAAGAAGATTAATGTTAGAATAAAAAATGAAATTGTAAACTCAGGAATAATTGACAAAAAAATTTTAAAAAACAAAGGTCAATATATTAATCCTTCAGATTTTAAAAAGATAATTAAAAAGGTGCCTGAAAATGTTACAATTTTAGATGTTAGATCAAACTATGAGCATAATATAGGTAAGTTTAAAAATGCAATGACATTAGATATTGATAACTTCAGAGATTTTCCTGGTAAAATTAATGAGTTAAAGAAAAAAATAAAGAAATCAAATAAGNTTATAACGTACTGTACAGGTGGAGTTAAGTGTGAAAAGGCTAGTGGTTTTTTAAAAGAGAATGGGTTTGAGAATGTTTACCAACTTCATGGAGGAATTATAAAATATGGNATCGAGGAAGGGGGAGAAAATTTTGAAGGTAAATGTTATGTATTTGATGATAGAATTGTGAANGATGTAAATGAAGTTAATNCTGAAGTTATTGGAAAGTGCTATGTAACAGGTGAAAAAACAGATAGAATGGTAAACTGTGCAAATGTTTTATGTAATAAACATTTTCCNCTTAGTAATAGTGGTGNAAAAAAATATAAAGGTTGTTGTTCTAAGTATTGCTTAGAAAATGGTAATGTTAGAGAGTTTAATGGAACAGGATTTTATCAAAAAAAGTTGAATGGTTATAATCCCTATATTGGATTAGAAAAAAAATAATTTTATTGAAATACTATNTTATTTTCTGAATCAAACCAAGTTTCGTAAAACTTTTTATATTTTTCATCAACTATATTTCTCTTAATTTTTAGTGTAGGTGTTANAATATTATTTTCAATAGACCAAGAATCTTTTAGTACAACNATTTTTTTTATTTTTTCATGTTGTTCAAGCTGATNATTAATTGAAACAATTAACTCTTCAAAGCTACTTTTAATTTCAGATANAATTTTTTTTCCTTCANTTAAAATAACAAGAGCTATTGGTTGAGTTAGATTATCNCCAACAACACAAACTTGCTCTATAAANCTATTTTTACTTAATTTTAGCTCTATTGGATTNGGGGCAACATATTTTCCTTTAGCTGTTTTGAAAATATCTTTTATTCTTCCAGTAATAGTAAGATAACCATCATTATCAATTACACCTTTATCACCAGTATGTAAATATCCATTTTTGATTGTTTCATTGGTTAGTTTATCTTCTTTAAAATAACCCTGCATAATACAATCATTTTTCATAGTTATTTCTCCCTGTTCA
>NZWZ01000006.1 GCA_002701745.1 Flammeovirgaceae bacterium | reverse complement strand
AAATCACAGTTTTAAGATTAGAATTTTTAAATGTTAATACTCCTCCTACACCAATTTTAAAACCTAAATCAATAATTTCATTAGCCTGATTCAGACTGCCTGAAAAACAATGAAAAACACCCCTAAGACCTTTNGATGAAAATTTTTTGACAACCTTTATAGTTTCATCAATAGAACTTCTNGTATGAATCACTATTGGTTTGTTTTTACTAATAGCATACTCACACTGTATTTCAAAAGCTTTTATTTGATCTTTTTTATTTTCTTTGGTTCTAAAAAAATCCAATCCAATTTCCCCTANNGCAATNATTTTTGAAGAAAAATTTTTAAATATTTCATCAATCTCATACTCAAAATTATCTTTTATATAACACGGATGAAGACCAAGCATAGGNTAACAGATTTCTTTATATTGATCTGACACTTTCAAAATATCTGTTACAGTATCTAAATTAATNTTAGGCATCAATATTTTATGAACATTATTATTTAAAGAATTTTTAATAATATTATCAATATTACCTCTAAATTGATCTAAATATATATGAGCATGTGAATCAATATATGAAACATCCATATTTAATAATATTTGAATAGATTTATTGTAGTGAAATTAATAATTAATAAAACCATAAATGAAATCTAATAGAATAATTTTAGGGTTAGATCCAGGAACNAATCTAATGGGTTTTGGTATTATCAAAAAATCTGGAGAAAAACTGAAAGCAATTCAGTACGGAGTCATTAAAATGAATAAAGAGAAAAATCATCTAATAAAACTTAAGATGATATTTGATTCGGTTAATAATTTGATTGATGAATTTAATCCCAATGAAATTTCTATTGAATCTCCATTTTTTGGAAAAAATGTTCAGTCAATGCTTAAACTTGGAAGAGCACAAGGTGTTGCAATATTAGCAGGAGAAATTAAAAAAATTAAGATAACAGAATATGCTCCAAAAAAAATAAAGCAATCAGTTACTGGTAATGGAAATGCATCTAAAGAACAGCTATCTGAAATGGTAAAAAATATTTTAAATCTTGATATTAAAAAAAATGAAAAATTTGATGCAACTGATGCTTTAGGAGCAGCAATATGTCATTTTTATCAGAAATCTAATAATCAAACTCCTAAAAAGTCATGGAAAGAATATGTAATTTCTAATCCTGAGAAATTAATTTAAATTTTTAATAATCTTAGACTGAAGGTCTAANAACTCCTCATTAGTCATTTTAATTCTTTTATTTGAAAAACTCATATCCTGCTCNCTAATAAAAGGAATTAAGTGAAGATGAGCATGAGGAACCTCCAATCCTACAACAGATACTCCTACCCTAACACAATCAACAGTTTTTGATAATGATGATGAGATTTTTTTAGAAAAAATTAAAATTTCTTTCAAATAAGAGTCATCCAGATCAAATAGATAGTCTGTCTCTATTTTAGGTACAACTAAACAATGACCAACAGTAAGTGGATTGATATCTAAAAATGAAATAAAATTTTCATTTTCAGCAATAGTATAAGAGGGTATTTTTTTATTTATAATCTTAGAAAATATTGTACTCATTTAGATTTAAAGTGAAATATTTAATATTTTGAACTTTAACTCTCCTGAAGGAACATCAATAGAAACTTCTTCTCCTTTCTTTTTGCCAAGCAATCCNTTTCCTATAGGTGATTGGACTGAAATTTTACCTTGCNGAAGATCTGACTCCTCTTCGGAAACAATTGTATATTCAAATTCTTTATCAAAACTGAGATTAAGAACTTTTACTTTAGATAAAATAGATACCTTATCAGTGTTAATTTCAGATTCATCTATTACTCTTGCATTACTAATTGATTCTTCTAGTTTTGATATTTTAAGTTCATGAAGTCCCTGAGCTTCTTTAGCTGCATCATATTCTGCATTTTCAGATAAATCACCTTTATCCCTAGCTTCTGCAATCTGACTAGCTATTTCAGCTCTACCNTTTGTTTTGAGAAGATGCAGTTCATCTTTCAATTTTTTCAAACCTTCCTCAGTAAAATATTTTACAGTACTCATTTTTTTAAGATAAAAAAAAACGGATTATATCCGTTTACATAACAAATATATGAATTATGAATTAAAAACCACCTAGTGATAAAGCAACAATAAAATAAATTGCTAATGCAATTAAATCATTTGTAGTTGTGATAAATGGCCCAGATGCTAATGCAGGATTAAAATTTAACTTGTCCAAAACAATAGGTGTTATAGTTCCTAATAAAGATGATACCATAACTATAGAAAATAATGAAACAGATACTATCAGAGCCGTTTGAGAATATAATCCGAAATCTAGAATATTATAGTAATCAGAAATTAAAAGACNAACATATACCAATATAGATAATACAACTCCGTTCAAAATTGAAACTAATAAAACTTTAAATAATCTTTCAGAAACAGTATTTTCAAAAGCACTAGGATTAGATAAGCTCTGAATAACTATTGAGGATGATTGAATACCNACATTACCAGCAGTTGCCATTATTAAAGGAATAAAAAAAGAAAGTGATAAAAAGACTTGATTATCCTTAAAATAATTATTTTCAAAAGAACCTAAAAAAAATGCTCCAAATAACCCACCTAGGATACCTATAACTAACCAAGGCAATCTAGCATTGGATAATTTCCAAATAGAATCATCTTCCTCAACATCAGATGTAATACCGGACATAATTTNTCTTTCTTCCTCTGCAGTTTCAGTTATCACATCTACAACATCATCTATAGTTATTCTACCTAATAGTTTTCCTCTTTTATTTACAACAGGTAACACGGTTAAGTCATACTTTTGCATTATCTGTGAGACTTCTTCCTGATTCATTTTAGCGTCAACAGAAATAACATAATCATCGTAAACATCTTTTATTCTAGAATTATCCTTTGCCAAAAGGATATCCTTAAGAGACACTTTGCCTAATAATTTTCCCTTATTATCCGTTACGTAAACACTATAAATATTAATAACGTTTTCAGCTTGTTTTTTAATTAAATCAATACATTGATTTATTTTCCAATTGATGTTACATTTCACTAATTCAATTGCCATAAGTCCACCTGCCACATCCTCGTCATACCTTAATAGTTCCTTTAAATTTTTTGATTTCTCTGAATCTTCAATTTGAGAAATAACATCACCTCTAAACTCAACATCTAATTCAGATAGTATATCAGCTCCATCATCAGAATCAATAACATTTAAGAATTTTGCTACCTCTTCAGTAGAAAATATTTTTAAAAAATTTTTGCGGTTATCTTCATCAAGTTCTGAGATTATTTTAGCAGAGATATCAAAATCTATATTATCTAATATATACTTTGAGTCATTAGAGTCAAACTCATAAAGTAGCTCTGTGATATCGACATAACTTACCCCCTCAAAAGACTTCTGAATAAAGTCAATATTGTAATTTAGTATCTCCTCTCTTAATCTATCCTTAAATTCATTAGTTAATGAAAATTTCATGGCTCATTTTTATTTATTTCATTTGACAACCATATAAAATCTTCTACATCTAACTGCTCAGCTCTTTTTGAAAAAATTGAATTAGAGGTAAAGGTTTCAGGTAAATTTAGGCTTTTTAGAGAATTTCTCAATGTTTTTCTTCTATTTTGAAATCCTGTTTTTACAATATTTTTAAATAATTTAAATGGAATTCCAATGTCATTTCTTGTGTTTCTTACTCCTCTTATAACAGCTGAGTTAACTTTTGGTGGAGGATTAAATTCATCAGGACTAACTTCAAAAAGATATTCTAAATCAAAGTAAGTCTGAAGTAAAACAGATAATATACCGTAAGTTTTATTTCCTGACGTTGAACAAATTCTTTGCGCTACCTCTTTTTGAATTAAAAAAGAAAATTCACTTATAAAATCTTTGTTATCTAATATCTTAAAAAAAACTTGGGATGATATATTATATGGTAAATTGCTAATTATTGAGAATTTATCATCAAATAAATTATTAAAGTTAAGTTTAAGAACATCCTCCTTTATAATATTTAAATTTTTAAAATCTTTTTTCAATAGATTAACACAATCATCATCAATTTCTACCACATAAAAATTATTTGATTCATTTATCAAATATTTAGTAAGAGCCCCACTTCCTGGACCAATTTCCAATATATTATTTCTGTTAATATGAGAGCTTACAATTTTTTTAGATATTTCTTCATTATTTAAAAAGTGCTGTCCTAACTTTTTTTTCGTACGAATCTTTACCATAAAGATTATTTGATTGTAAATTTGAATTTGCGTCTTTCAAATTAATGAAAAAAGATACTAACAAAAAGATAATTATTGGCTTTAGCATCGGTGACTACAATGGTATAGGTCCCGAAATTTTACTCAAGTCATTCTCTGATTCTAAGCTACTTCACAATTTTATACCTGTAGTATTTTGTGATAAACATATATTAGAATTTTATTCTAAAAGATATGGGCATGAATTTAAAATAAAAGAGACAAATAATTTAGACTCAATTACTGACGAAAATTCAATCTACACATTTCCAATATCTAATACAGAAATAGAAATATTACCTGGAGAAATTAAAAAAGAATCTGGAAATTATGCAGTAAAGTCTTTAGAGGAATGCACTAATGCTCAAATAAATAAAAAAATTGATGGTATTGTAACTCTACCAATTAGCAAAATAAATTCACAATCAACAAAATTTCCTTTTCCAGGTCATACTGAATATTTTCTTGAAAAATTTAATATTGATGATAATATGATGATAATGCATTCTGAAATGATGACCATTGGTTTTATGACTGGCCATATACCTTTAGATTCTATCAAGTCTGTTTTAAATAAGAANAAAATTATAAAAAAGCTTAAGATTTTTGTTGATACTATAGAAAAAGACTTTAACAAAAAAAATCCAAAAATTGCAGTTCTTGGATATAATCCTCATGCAGGGGAAGACGGGTTATTAGGTGATGATGAAATAAGTTTAATTAAGCCCATTATTAATGAACTAAATACCTCTAAAACTATTTTTGAAGGCCCATTCCCTGCCGACTCATTTTTTGGTTTAAAGAAATTTAAAAATTATGATGGAACAATATCTTGGTATCATGATCAGGGACTAATTGGATTTAAATCTTTTTCTTTTGAAAATGGTGTAAACTATACTGGGGGGTTACCAACAGTAAGAACATCACCAGATCATGGAACTGCGTTTAATATTGCAGGTAAAGGAATTGCAAATGAAAAATCTTTAATAGAATCTATTAAGCTTAATATTGAAATTATTAATAACAGAAAATTTCAATAATAAGTTAAATGATAATACTTTTGCCAACCAATAATCTGTCATGAGCAAAAAGCTACTTAGAAAATTTGATATAAAAATTCAAAGCTTATCTAATAATGAACATAAGTTTCGATTTGAATTTAATCANGATTTNTTTGATTTTTTTTCTCAAGAAAATGANATTATCAACACAAATGGTATTTGTGAAGTATCATTAATTAAATCTGATTTAATGTTAGATGTTAAGTTTTCAATAGATGGACAAACTGATCTTATCTGTGACAGAACACTTAAAAAATTCACTTATTCATTAAATTCTGATAAGAAAATACTTTTTAAGTTTGGTGAGGAGGACCNGGAGCTATCNGANGAAATGGTTGTTATTGATAGAAATAAATCAAAAATAAATATGGGAAAGTTTATTTATGAATTTTTTATTTTNGAATTACCTGTAAAAAGATTGCATCCTTCTGTTAAAAATGAAGATAATATTGATAATTTTGTGTTCACTACAAAAAAAACAAAAGATACTGATCCAAGNTTGGATCCTTTAAATAAATTAAAATAATTAAAGATGGCGCATCCTAAAAGAAAAACCTCAAAAACTAGACGAGATAAGAGAAGAACCCATTATAAGGCATCGGCAAAAAAATTTGTTGTTTGCTCTACAACTGGTGAATCTCATTTACCTCATAGAGCTTATTGGTATGAGGGNAAACTTTATTACAAAGGAAAAGTAGTTTTAGAAAAAGAAGCAGTAGCTTAAATCTTTTCTTTATGTCTTCTAAAAAATTAAGAGCTTGTATTTCTGGAGTTCATGGGTATGTACCTGATTATATCCTAACAAATTCTGAACTAGAAACATTAGTTGATACTAGTGATGAATGGATTATGACTAGAACTGGCATCAAAGAACGAAGAATTTTAAAAGGAGAAATGCAGGGCACATCAGTTCTTGGAGTTAAGTGTGTTAAGGGACTTTTAGAAAAAACAAATACTGATCCTAAAGATATTGACCTAATTATATGTGCAACGGTGACTCCAGATATGTTGTTTCCGTCGACCTCCAATTTAATTGCAGATAAAGTTGGAGCAACTAATTCTTACGGCTTTGATATTTCAGCTGCTTGTTCAGGTTTTATTTATGCATTATCAACTGGATCTCAATTTATTGAGGCAGGAACACATAAAAAAGTTATAGTAGTTGGTGCAGATAAAATGTCATCAATTATTGATTATACTGATAGAAAAAATTGTGTGTTATTTGGTGATGGTGGCGGAGCCGTTTTACTTGAACCTTCAAAAGATGAAACAGGTATCCAAGATTATCTCTTGAGAAGTGATGGATCAGGTGGAGACATGTTATGTCTTAAAGCAGGTGGTAGTTTAAGACCTGCTTCGATAGAGACTATTAAAAATAAAGAACACTATATCTACCAAGAAGGATCTTCAGTTTTTAAGTTTGCAGTAACTAATATGGCAGATATCTCTGAAGAGATTATGAACAAAAACAATTTAAACTCTGATGATGTCGCTTATCTCGTACCACACCAAGCTAATAAAAGGATTATAGATGCTACTGCTAAAAGAATGGGAGTTGGACCAGAAAAAGTATTACTTAATATTGAAAAATATGGTAATACTACCGCAGGCACAATCCCTCTTTGTTTGTGGGATTATGAAAAAAAATTTAAAAAGGGAGATAACTTAATTTTAGCAGCCTTTGGAGGTGGTTTTACTTGGGGTTCTCTATACTTAAAATGGTCTTATAATAACTGATTATGGCATCAACAAGCGATATAAAAAATGGTCTTTGCATTGAATATAATGGTAACTTATATTTTGTAACTGAATTTCAACACGTTAAACCTGGAAAAGGACCAGCTTTTGTAAGAACAAAACTTAAAAATGTTAAAACAGGGAAAGTAATTGACAACACATTCCCATCTGGACATAAAATTGTTACTGCAAGAGTTGAAAAAAGAGCTCACCAATTCTTATACAAAGATAGCTCTGGTTATCACTTTATGGATACATCGACATATGAACAACTATCATTAGAACAGTCTCAAATTGATTACCCGGAATATTTAATGGATGGTATCGAAGTTGAAATATCCATACATACCGAAACTGGAGATATCTTATCTTGTGAATTACCGCAAAGTATAGAGTCTAAAATAATATACACAGAACCTGGAGTAAAAGGTGATACCGCTACAAATGCTACCAAGTTAGCTAAAATTGAGACTGGAGCTGAAATTCAGGTACCATTATTTATTAATGAAAATGATAAAGTAAAAATTGATATTCGNCAAGGTAAATATGTAGAGAGAGTAAAATGATTTAAATTTGTAAAATGAAAATAAAAGAGATACAGGAAATTATAAACTTTATTAAAAAATCTGATCTTGATGATGTTAGTATAGAGACTGAAAATATTAAGATTAGAGTTAAAAAAAATAATGGNAATTTNACTACTATAGAACAACCTAAGATTGTAAAAACTGAAATTCAACCTCAANCTTCTCCTGTAGAAAATAANNTATCTGAAGAAAAAAAGGAAAAANCATCTAATAANAATATTATNATTAAATCACCTATNATAGGGACTTTTTATAGGTCACCAAATCCAGAAAGTGATCCATTTGTTAATGAAGGAGACTCAATAAAAGTAGGTCAAACTATATGTATTNTTGAAGCTATGAAGCTATTCAATGATATTGAATCTGAAGTTTCNGGTAAAATTGTAAAAATTCTCGTTGATGACAACTCACCTGTAGAATATGATCAACCATTATTTGAGGTAGATCCCAGTTAATTATATATATGATAAAGAAAGTACTTATCGCAAATAGGGGCGAAATTGCTCTTAGAGTCATAAGAAGTTGCAATGAAATGGGCATCAAAACAGTTGCAGTATATTCTACAGCTGATAAAGAAAGTCTACACGTAAGATTTGCTGATGAAGCCGTTTGTATAGGTCCTCCTGTATCCAAAGAATCTTACTTAAGCATTCCTAAAATTATGGCAGCAGCAGAAATAACAAACTCTGATGCTATACATCCCGGATATGGATTTNTATCTGAGAATGCTGAATTTTCAAAAATTTGTAGTGAAAGTGGAATAAAATTTGTTGGACCTGATTGGAAAATGATTGAAAGGATGGGTGATAAGGTAACAGCTAAGGAAACCATGAAAGAAGCAGGCATACCAACTGTTCCAGGATCAGATGGTTTATTAAATTCTATAAAAGAAGGTAAGGAACTTGCAAAATCAATTGGATATCCTGTTATTTTAAAGGCAACAGCTGGTGGAGGAGGTAAAGGAATGAGAATTGTTAATAAAGAAAGCGAATTTGAAAATGCATGGAATAGCGCTAAAGCTGAATCTGAAGCTTCATTTTCAAACTCAGGCCTTTACTTAGAAAAATTTATAGTTGAGCCAAGACATATTGAAATTCAAGTAATGGGAGACCAGTATGGCAATGTATCTCACTTATCGGAAAGAGATTGTTCAATTCAAAGAAGACACCAAAAACTTATAGAAGAGACACCATCACCTTTTGTTGATGATGAATTAAGAGAAAGAATGGGTCAAGCTGCAATTAAAGCTTGTAAATATATAAAATATGAAGGAGCAGGAACTATTGAGTTTTTAGTTGACATAAACAAAAATTTCTATTTTATGGAAATGAATACTAGAATTCAAGTGGAACACGGTATTACTGAAGAGGTTACTGATTATGATCTTATTAAAGAACAAATTAAAGTAGCTGATGGAGTTAAAGTATCCGGTAAAAATTATTATCCTAAATTACATTCTATTGAATGTAGAATAAATGCAGAAGATCCCTCAGCTAATTTTAGACCTTGCCCCGGGAAAATTACTGCACTTCATAAGCCTGGAGGTCATGGTGTTAGAGTTGACTCACATATTTATTCAGGATATATTATTCCTCCAAATTATGATTCTATGATTGCAAAATTGATTGTTAGCCATCAATCAAGAGATGAAGCAATAGTGAGAATGAAAAGAGCGCTAAAAGAATTTATTATTGAAGGTATTGAAACAACCATTCCATTTCATATAAAAATTATGAATGATAAGAACTTCATTNAAGGAAANTTCACNACAAACTTTATGGATNACTTTAAATATTGATTTCTTTATCAATAAAATTAATCCCTAANTCTGATAATCTTTNTAAAACTGGTTCNTATATATTCTTTTTAAAAGGTAAGTGTATTCCTGATTTATTAAAATTAACATTTATTATATNTTCAACTAAAACTGCTATTGGAAGACCAACAGTTTTAGACATTGCAGTATAAGTTTTGTCTTCTCCTTCAATTTTAAGAAATGACGTAAGTTTTTTTAGNTTCTTATCTGTNTTGAAAATAAATGTATGAACCATTACAATTTCATCAATNTCATNATCATCTAAAGTCCATTTATCTTTNAAAATTGCGAGCAAGAAATCTGAAAAATTTCCTCCTTTAATTTTAAATTTTTTATCAGAGAAAAAACCAGACCATTCTAAATTCTTAAATTCTTGAGATGTAGGCANAATACCATATTNTAATTTTAAAATATCNACTAACTCATCATAATTTTTAGCTTTTAAATTATAATTAAAGAAATCAAAATATGACATATTATTATNATTAGATATTGATTTTTTATCGTNTGTTAAACCTAAATCAATTAAAATACTCCATGTTTTACAAAAGCTTTTATTTCTAATTGTTCCCCTTTTTAAAGTTTTAACTCCATGTAGATTGTACAANTCTTTATACTTTAAAGAGTCTCGGTTGGGATAACCTTCATAAGATTCAGTATTGCTTAAATTTATCTTTGNAAGATCTTTGAACACCTTATTATATGGAATGTTTTTCNTTTTATTTTCACTTAGATAAGTTGCTCCATCTGCCCCAGCAATTATCACATTCATTGGATTCCACGTAAACTTATATCCCCATGGATTTTTATCANTATCATATTTAATTAAACCACCAGTATATGACTCAAACTCTAAAATNTCTCCCCTNTTATTTAAGGATTCAATAGTACTCATAGCTGACATATGATCAATACCAGGATCTAAACCCATTTCCATAAATAAAAAAGAATCNTTTTTTNTAAAGGNNTTTTCTAGTNNTTTAATTTTATNATCTAGATAAGAGGCCGTTATCATATTAATACCCTTTTTTGAACATAAATNAGCAATTTTAAAGTGCATAAAGGGAGGAAGTAAACTTATAAGAATATAAGTTTCATGTATTAACTCNTCCAGATTACTNCTGTCNTTAATATCTANAATTTNAAAATTTATATCTTTAAAGTCATCAAGATAATCTGCATATTTATCNGAAAAAATATTAATATTTATANCTANNTCTAACCTCTTAGAATATAAATATTTAATTAAGTAAGATGATGATTTACCNGCNCCAAGAATAACTATTTTTTTTGTCATAAATTTGAATCTAATTCAAAGTAATGAATTAATTATATTATTAAAAAAGCTAATGAAACTAATTATTACAGGGGGTAGACAAGCTGATTCTAAATTATCATATTTTAACAAAGAATGGAACAATGGAATAGAGGGAGTAATATTTGAATATGACCCAAAAAAAAATTTAATTGAAGAAAAAATTAGTTATAAAACCCCACTAGATAATAGACCTATTGATAATTACAGTATATCATTCAAAAGTGGTTCAATACATAATAATAAACTTTACGTAACAACATTAACTGAAATATTAATATTTGATCTTCCAGAATATAAATTAGTTGATAAAATATCATTAAATATTTTTAATGACCTCCATCATGTGATCTATCATGAAGAAAATTTGTTTATAGTAATTACGGGATTAGACCTTGTTGTAAAATTTTCATTAAATGAAAAAAAAATAAAAACGTTTTACAACTGTTACCCTGAGATTAATACCTGGGAAAGATTTGATAAAAATAAAGATTACAGAAAAATTAATACTACAAAACCTCATCTAAGCCATCCAAATCATGTAAGCATCTTTCAAGATAAAGTTTTAGTTACCAGATATAAACAACAAGACGCTTTAATTTTTTCAATGGAAGGCAAAGTATTAGATAAAATAAATTTAAATAAAGGAATTCCTCATGACGGAGCCATTTTTAATGAAAGCTTTATTTATACAACTGTAAACGGAAATATAATAGAAGTAAACAAAAGTGATTTTTCAATAAAAAAAATTACAGATTTAAATTTTCATTCAAAAGATGGTAGGTCATTAGGATGGTGTAGAGGGTATCAAAAATTAGACTCATTAAATTATGTGGGTTATAGTAGGATAAGACCAACAAAATTTGTTGAAAATATAAAGTGGCTAGGAAGTAAACTCACTGATAAGGTCAAATTAAAAATGCCGACTAGAATTGAGTGTTACAATGAAAACTATTCTAAAATTGAAAACACTATTGATCTTGAAAATTATAAAATGAATTGGGTATTTAGTATTCTTAAATATTAGTTTTTCTATTAACTACTACAGACGATGCTTGGGATTTAGGTAAAATAGTTATATCGCTTATATTAACATTATCAGGTCTCTCAATTAGGAAACTTATAACATCAGCAATATCGTCAGCACATAAAGGTTCCATTCCTGCATATACATTTTTTGCCTTCTCTAAATCATTTTTAAACCTAACTTTTGAAAATTCTGTATTCACTAATCCTGGGTTTATTTGAGAAACCTTTATATTTTTTTCAACTAAATCTAATCTCATGCCTTCTGATAATGCATCTACTGCAAATTTAGATGCACAATAAACATTACCTTTTGGATATACCTCTTTACCTGCTATTGATCCTACATTTATTATATGTCCTGAATTTTGAATGAGCATAAAACTCAAAACTTGTTTTGTTACATATAACAAACCTTTAACATTTATATCAATCATCTTATCCCAGTCACTAATATCTCCCTCATCAATAAAATCTAATCCATGAGCATTTCCAGCATTATTAATGAGAATATTAATTTTTTTCCATTTATCAGGAAGTGAATTAATTTTATCAGTTACATCTTCTTTACTTCTTACATCAAAATTTAAAGTTATTACTTCAGTTTTTTTACTTAGTCTATTCTTAATTTTCAAAAGTCTTTCTTCTCTCCTACCACAAAGAATTAAATTATATTTATTAGACAANAAATTGGCAGCTGCTTCCCCTATCCCTGAAGTAGCACCTGTTATAAATATTATTTTTTTTGAATTATTTAGGTCCACCTTCAAAAGTAAAGAAAAATGAAATATTGTGAACTACAATTTTATCAATTGGTATATTATATTGGTTTAAATTTTTTTTGTTTAACATATTTCTTAATCCTCTAGAATATCTGATCTCNGGGGAAAGTTTAAANAATTGAAAAAACAAATCACTNCCAAACCCTATTTCAAGNGAAATATCAAAAGATTTTAAATCTAAAATATCTTTACCTGCTTCATCTTTATTTTTAGCACCAATCTCAAGAGAAGGTTTTAAACCACCAATTAAAAACATTCTATGATTTTTTCTTCTTTTTGACTTATATTTAATGAGTATCGGTGTTTCTAGAAAAGTAGCAGGTCTTGTATCTGAAAAGACAGTTCCATCAACATTATAGTAATCCATCCTGAATTCTGAAAAAGAAACTTGAAGTAAGGTTCTTAAATCAAAAGGATAATATAATTTAAAATCAGATATAAACCCTAGCTTAAAACCAGGCATAGATTTAGAATGAATACTATGTAAATTATTAAAATCATTAGAGATAAAATCTGNGGAATAATTAATTCTATAATATGATGAATGAAGACCTAATANAAANCCAAANTGATTATCTATNTCATCATANCCNCCTAAATTAATTCTTGTTGCTTGAGAAAAAATATTATTTGACGATAATATTAGTAAAAATAGAATCAAAAAAATCTTTTTCATTTCTTAATAAATATAATATCTAAACTTTAAAAATGAATTAAAATTGCATATAGTTAATAAAATTGATGATTAGAGAAGCAACATTTGTAAAGAGTAGTTCAAAACTAGAGGAATGTCCTAAAACTGGTTTACCTGAATATGTATTTTTAGGAAGATCAAATGTTGGTAAATCCTCACTAATTAATATGTTAGTAGAAAGAAATAAATTATCTAAAACTTCATCGAAACCTGGAAAAACTCAATTAATAAATCATTTTATNGTTAATCAAAAGTTATTTTTTGTTGATTTACCTGGATACGGATGGGCTAAAACGAGCAAAAAAAATAGAGAGTCATGGGATAATATGACAAAAGACTATTTATTAAACTCAGACAAAATTGCCCTGATATTNATCTTAATTGACATAAGATTAAAACCTCAGGAAATAGATATTAATTATATCAATTATTTAGGAAAAAANAAGCTACCAGTAAATCTAATATTTACTAAAGCAGATAAAATAAAGAAAAGNGAAATTGATAAAAGAATTGATGAATTCAACGCCTCATTAAATCAATACTGGTCATCAATACCGAACTATTTTATTTCTTCATCATTAAAAAAAATAGGAAGGAAAGAGATCATCAAATACATTTTTGAAATAAATGAAAACTTAGTTAGATGAGTTTTATTTATAGTTTATTTATCTCAATTTTTAATATATCTCTAAAATTAAACTCGTTATTTAATGAGAAAACAAAAAAAATAGTCTTAGGAAGAAAAAAAACAATAAACTATATAGAAAATAATATTGAAGATCAAAAAGTTATTTGGATCCATGTTGCATCTGTAGGTGAATTTGAGCAAGCCAAGCCTATTATTGATTCTCTAAAAATAAAATATGAAAATAAAATATTAGTAAGTTATTTTTCATCGTCCACAGNAAGTGCGGTCTCCAATTATAAAAATGTTGATTTTCATTTTTATATGCTATCCGATAAAGAAGATCAAATGAAATTATTATTTNATTTATTAAATCCTAAAATCTTAATAATTATAAAATATGAGTTCTGGAGAAATTTAATTCTTCAGGCAAAATTGAATTCTNTACCNATAGTTTCTGTGTCATCAGTTTTTAGAAAAAATCAAGTNTATTTCTATCCAATAAAATTTTTTAAAAATATCTTAAAGAATATTTCATTATTTCTAGTTCAGGATGAAAACTCAATGGAGCTTTTAAAAAAAANTAAAATAAAAGAAATAAAAGTAATTGGAGATTCACGATATGATAGAGTCCTTAAGATTTTTAAGAAGTCTAAAGAGATAGATGGAATCAAAGAATTTACAAATAAAAAAAATACAATAGTAATTGGTAGTGCTTGGAAAAGTGATGTAGAAAAAATAAAAAATGAAATAATAAGAGATTTGACTGATACTAAATATATAATTGCCCCNCATAATATTAACTCNGATGAAATTGAATATCTAGAAAACACATTTATTAATGATACAATAAAATTTTCTGAGTTACCTCAAAAAAATGTTAGAAAGAGAATACTTATTATTGATAACATCGGTATGCTATCATCAATATATAAATATGGTAAGATTGCTTTTATTGGTGGAGGATTTAGAGGTGCTCTTCACAACACATTAGAGGCAGCTGTATGGAATTTACCAGTCATATATGGTAATCATAAAAATAATANAAAATTTATTGAAGTAGATAGAATTGAAAAAGAAGGAATTGGATNTCCAATTAAAAATNNTAATGAATTTAAACTTATAAAAAATAGAATATTAAAAAATAGAGATATTGGAAAAGGAGGAAATGAATTTATAATTAAAAATTCAGGAGCTACTGAAAAGGTAAGTTATCATCTAACAAAATATATAAAGTGAAAGGGCTCGTTATTAAGACTGTTGGCAACCTATACAATGTTCAAGTAANGGATAAAATCTATAAATGTAATTATAGAGGAAAATATAAACTGAGTAATAATTTTTCAAATCCTATTGTTTCAGGAGATATTGTTGAGATAATTGTCAATGATGAAGAAACAGGTATTATTGAGGAGATACATGATAGAAAAAACTACTTTTTAAAAAAATCATTAAAAGATAATAAGGCACATATAATAGCATCAAATATTGATCAAACACTAATTATGGGTAGTATTAAATCTCCATATACAAAGTTAAAATTCATAGACAAATGCATTGCAGCTTCATTATACTATGAAATAAAACCTATTGTTTTATTCAATAAAATAGATTTACTTAATAAAAAAGAAGAACANAAATTAAATGAGATTTCATCTATATACAAAAATTTAAATATAGAATTCATCAGTATTTCAATCAAGAAAAAAATTAGTATGGATGAAGTTTCAAAAAAATTAAAAAATCACAAAACACTTNTAATTGGTAATTCAGGAATAGGAAAATCATCCTTAATCAATTTCTTGACTGGAGTAAAAAATCAAAAAACAGATAAATTATCGANAAAGACTGGGAGAGGNAAACAGACAACAACATTTTCAGAAATCTTTAATATAAAAAATAATGGTTCGGTAGTTGATACTCCTGGTTTTAAAGATTTTTACTTTCACGATATTNAAAAAAGTGATTTAAAATTTTTATATCCTGAATTTAAAACAAAAAATAAACAGTGTAAATTCAACAATTGCAATCATCTTAATGAACCAGGTTGCATAATAAAGGAAAAAGTCGGAGAAACAATAAGTGAAAGAAGGTACAATAACTACTTATCTATAATTGATGAATTAGATTAAGCTATTCTTTTAATTTTTATTTTTAAGTAAGCAAATAATATAGTCATAATTGGACTTATAAGATTAAAGAAGCAGAAAGGGAGATAAGTTAATGTTGCAACATTAAGAACAGATGCATGATATGCACCACATGTGTTCCAAGGGACAAGAACTGATGTAACAGTACCGCCATCTTCTAAAGTCCTACTTAAATTTTCAGGTGCTAAACCCTTTTCTTTGTAGATAGAAGAATACATTTTACCTGGTACTACTATAGAAAGATATTGATCTGAAGCTGTGAGATTAAAAAATATACAAGTGCCTGCTGTTGAGGAAATTAATGATCCAGATGACTTAATTTTATTTAATATAATTGATGTAATTTGCTTTAAAAAACCGGCTTTCTCCATCACTCCTCCAAAAATCATAGCACAAATTACTAACCATATTGTATCTAACATTCCAAACATACCNCTTGATGACAATAAATCTGTAACTAATGGATTAGATGTATTAATTGATATCGAACCATATAAAGATATCATTGTTCCAGAAAACAATGCTTTCGAGGAAATTGTTTCTGAATTTGAAACATCAACAACTAGACCAGACTGGAATATTAATGCAAAAACTGATCCTAAAATAACACCAACAAACAGTGCAGGAACAGCNTTTATTTTATTATAAATAAGGATTATTACAGTTAAAGGAACAATAAATAAAACTGGAGAGATATAAAATTTTTCTTTAATAGCANTTGAAATNACTTCTGCATTATTTAAACCTATAGAATCAGAAATATTGAACCCAAGTACAATAAAAATAACTAGAGAAATTATAATTGAAGGCACAGTTGTTAAGGATAAATATTTAATATGTGAAATTAAATCACTACCTGCCATTGCTGGNGCTAAATTAGTAGTATCAGACAAGGGAGACATTTTATCTCCGAAATATGCTCCACTTAAAATTGCACCAGCCACCAAACCATCTGAAATATCAAGAGCTCTACCAATACCAATTAATGCAATTCCTATTGTAGCAGAAGTTGTCCATGAACTACCCGTTGCCATAGAAACTACAATACAAATAACACAAGCAGCAAATAAAAAGATCTTAGCATTTAAAATTTGAATTCCATAATATATAAAAGCTGGCACTACTCCACTTAACAACCAAGAACCTGCGAGTGAACCAACTAGGAATAATATAAGTATTGAAGGNAGAGACGAATTAATACTTTTTATTATACCCTTTTGAATATCAAGCCAACTATATCCTAAGTTAAATGCTATAATAGAGGCAACTGCAGAGGATAAAATTAATACAATTTGAATGCTCCCAGATAATGAATCATCACCAAAAATTGAAACATTTATTGATAATAGGATAACAAGAAATATAATTGGGAGTAATGCTTGAAATGTGGTTGGAGATTTTATTTTATTCATTACTAATTAAATTAATAATATTTATCAAGAAATACTGGAAAACTAAGTGAAATAAAATTATAATAGTCATTATTTTNATTAATGAAACAAGATTATACTCAACTTATTGAATTAATATCTAANCAAAAGGANAACTTCCCATTGGATCAACAATTCTATACTGACCCAAGTATTTATGATATAGACTTAGAAACATTTTTTTACAATCAGTGGATTTTTGTTGGACATGAATCACAAATTAAAAATAATGGAGATTATTTCTTATTTGAAATTGGAAACGAGTCTATTATCATTATTAGAGATAAAAACTCAAATATTAATTGTTTTTATAATGTCTGCAGACACAGAGGTTCTCNTATATGTATAGAGAAAGAAGGAAAAACAAAAAAATTAGTATGCCCATATCATGCTTGGGCATATGATTTAGAGGGAAATCTAATAAGTGCTAGGATGATGGATGAAAAATTTAATAAGAAAGACTGGAATTTAAATAAATGTTCTTCAAAAGTATACGAGGGTCTAATTTTCATTAATCTATCTGAAAATCCTGATGATTTTAACAAATTCATAAATCCCGTAAAAGACTTTATAGAACTACATGGTTTAAATAAATCAAAAATTGCTTTTAAGAAAACATATCCGACAAGCGGGAACTGGAAATTAACACTAGATAATTTTCATGAGTGCTATCATTGTCTACCAGCACATCCAGAGTATTGTNAAGTNCATAGTAAAGAATACATACAAGCATACGGTGCGGGAAATAATACGGGTCCTGAATCAATTGAATTTTCAAATCAACTTAAAGAATGGAATAAAAAAACAGAAAATTTAGGTTATTTAACAGGAGAGTTTTCTGATGAAGGATTTTCTAATTTTTTTAGNAGCGCAGAAAGAACACCTTTTGACGGCGATCGCTTGTCTGAGACAAAAGATGGAAAACCAGGCTCAATCTTGATGGGNAAATTTAAAGAATTTGATGGAGGTTATACAACTGTGGGAACATCACCATTTAATAGTCTAATTATGTCAAATGATTTCGCAACAACATTTACTTTTATTCCAAGAGGGCCAATGGAAACAGATGTAGAAATAATGTGGTTAGTCCATGAAGATGCAATAGAAGGAAAAGATTATGATTTAAATAATTTGATCTGGATGTGGGATCAAACAACCATAGCTGATAAAAAAATTATTGAAAATAATCAGAAAGGAGTTATTTCTAAGAAATATATTCCTGGACCTTTATCCGAGATGGAACTTGGACTAAAAAAACTAAAGAAATGGTATCTAACACATCTTAAAAATAAGATATCATTATAAAATTTCTTTTTTCATTTTATAAATCACATCTCTTGCCTTAAGATATTCATTTACCTCATCATAATGTGTACCTAAATACTCAGGAGGAGATATTCCAATTTTATTATATTTTTTTTCTAAAACAAGATTAACTACAGCTGTACATGTAAAACCTGTTGTCCTAGCCATTGAAATTGTATTATCAGTAAAAGAATCTAGTAAATTATATGTATAACACACTTTTTGACCATCTTCTATTCCATTAATTTTTATTCTCATAACTGTATAGTCTTCATCACCTTCTTTCATCTTCCACTTAGGAAATAAAAGTTTTGATGTTAAATCAATTGGTCGAATTTTTGTTCCATTAACATCTATTTCAGCATAAGAAAAAAAACCAGATTCTCTTAAAACCTTTAAGTATTCTACACATCCAGGATATCTCAGAGTCTTCTCAATCATATTTGGCACATGATCCATTGTTTTGATTAGAGTTCTTAGGCCATCAGAATTCCAACTTTCTAGTGTTCCAATAGATTCAAAATTTACTAATTCAGTATCTGATAGTGCTTCTTTTGTAACTAAGGATGAGTTTTGTACATATCTAGCTGGCCTTATATATTCTTCAATTACATCAATAGGAGAGAATACTGCTTGGTATTCATATGGCCACATTCTAACTTTAGGTAAACCACCTACCAGGCATTCATAATCTTTTATTTCCATACTTCTGTCATGATGACTAAAGATGATATTTCCCATTCCTGGAGCAACTCCACAATCCATTACAGCAACAACTTTATTTTCATTAGCAAGCTTATCTAAGCCGAAAGGATCTTCAGGATAAAATGAAATATCAACAATATTTTTACCACATTTTATAACTCTTTCCATAACTCTATATCCCATAAATCCAGGTAAAGCTCCAACAACAATATCGTAATCTTTTATCAGGATTTCTAAAGCTGATTCTTTGGATAAATCCTCACATATTTTATTAATATTCTTTGGCAGTTTTTCTAAACTTTTATTTGAGATATCAGCAACCGTGACATCATGTTGGTTTGATAAATCTTTAGCCATAACACTACCTACCAAACCAGATCCTAAAACTATTATTTTAGCCATATTACTTAATTTTTATTTTCCATCTGTAAAAGGAATGCTTTAATATAATCATTTATATCTCCATCTAATACATTATTAACATCTCCCCTCTCAACACCAGTTCTTACATCCTTAATCATTTTATATGGATGTAGAACATAATTTCTTATCTGAGATCCAAAATCTATTTTTAATTTAGTACTATCTCTCTCATCTTTCTCTTTATTTACCTTATCTACTTCAATCTGATGCAACTTAGATTTTAACATATTCAAAGCTTTCTCTTTATTCAATATTTGACTTCTTTCTTGTTGACATTCTATTATTAGTCCAGACGGTTCATGTTTTAACCTAACTGCAGATTCAATTTTATTAACACTTTGACCCCCAGCACCACTTGCTCTAAAAGTTTCCCAGACTATATCAGCTGGATTTATGTTAATTTCAATAGTTTCATCAACCTCAGGGTAAGCAAATACTGAAGCAAATGATGTATGTCTTCTAGCTCCTGAATCAAACGGAGATATTCTCACTAACCTATGAACACCTATCTCTGATTTCAAATTACCATATGCAAACTCACCCTCAATTCCTAGTATAGCTGATTTTATTCCAGCAGTATCTCCAGGTTGAACATTCACTTTTTTTACATTAAAATTTTGAGATTCAGCCCACATGATATACATTCTCATAAGTATGCTAGCCCAATCTTGACTCTCAGTACCACCAGCTCCAGGATTAATTTCAATTATAGCACTCATCTGATCTTCTTTAGTAGAAAGCATTTTTTTAAACTCAAGATTTTCTAATAAAGAGTGAGATATCTTATACTCCTTTTCTATTTCTTCCTCATCGACTTCTCCTGCCTGATAAAATTCATATAAAGTTTCTAAATCTGAAATAGANGAAATTAAATTGTCATAGGCCTCTACCCATGTTTTATTTATTGAGATTTCTTTTAAGATCTTTTCAGCTTCTTCCCTATTATCCCAAAAATTAGGTTCTAAAGAAATTTTTTCCTTGGAGAGTATTAAACTTTTTCTATTATCATAGTCAAAGATAGCCCCTTAAAGCAGAGGCACGCTTGGTTAAAGAATTAATTTGATCTGCATTCATNTTATAATTTTGTTACCCAACCAAATTTATCCTCAATTTTACCAAATTTAATTTTATTGAGNTNGTCTAAAATTTTTTGAGAGTAGCCTGATTTATCAATTTTTGGCAAATTATAATTTTTTGAATTATATCCAATTGTCTTAATTGGAGCTACAGTTGCAGCAGTTCCAGCTCCAAATGCTTCTGTCATTAGACCTTTATCAAGAGAATCTATAATTTCNTTTACAGATATTTTTCTTACTTCTACTTTGATATCTAATTCAGAACATACTGAAATAATACTATCTCTTGTTACACCGTCAAGTACGGTATCTCCAAGAGGTGGAGTAATTAAGGTATTATTTATAACAAAAAAAAGATTCATTGTTCCTGATTCTTCAACATAATTATGTTCTTTACCATCAGTCCAAATTAATTGGTGATAACCTTCTTTTTGNGCCTCAACTGCTGGATAAAGTGCTGCAGCATAGTTAGCAGCTGTTTTGGCATATCCAACACCTCCAGATANAGCTCTCGTATATTTCTTTTCAATTTTTACATTTACAGGNTCTGAGTAATANCCCCCTGCTAAACCACATATAATCATAAAAATATATTTGTCGGCAGGTTTAATTCCAATATAAGGATCAACAGCAAACATTAATGGTCTTATATATAATGAATTATCTTTTCCTGATGGAACCCAATCTTTTTCTACATTTAACAACTCAATAATTGAATCAGTAAATATTTCTTCAGGTATAGAGGGCATACACATCCTATGAGCACTTATATTAAAACGTTCAGCATTCTTATCAGATCTAAAAATTAAAATGTCATCATTATCATTTTTATAAGCTTTTAATCCCTCAAAAATTGTTTGACCATAATGGAGAGTAGTACAAGCAGGAGATAATTTTAAATCTTCAAAAGGAACAATTCTAAAATTTTTCCAACTTTTATCTTCGTAATCACAAATAAACATATGATCTGTATAATATTTACAGAATCCAAGATTAGAAAAATCTACGTCTGATATTTTAGACTTTTTAACTTTAGATAAATTNATATTCATAAAACTATTTTTTCTTATCTGATGAAATTAANCCATCCTTAAGTCTAACAANTCTTTTNGAATACTCCGCAATATCTTCTTCGTGAGTAACCATAATTATNGTATTACCTTTTTCATGTAACAAAGAAAAAAGATCCATAATACTATATGATGTTTTACTATCTAAGTTACCTGTTGGTTCATCTGCTAAAATAATACTAGGATTATTAACTAATGCNCTTGCAATTGCAACNCTTTGTCTCTGACCACCAGATAATTCATTGGGCTTGTGAGTAGCTCTATCAACTAAATCTACATCTTCTAATGCTTTCATTGCTAAATCTTTTCTTTGACTTGANGAATAACCAGCATAAACAAGNGGTAANGCAACATTATCTAAAGCTGATGCTCTTGGTAAAAGATTAAATGTTTGAAATACAAAGCCAATTTCTTTATTTCTAATATCAGCAAGTTCATTTTCAGACATATTACTTACATCTTTATTATTTAGTTTGTATTTCCCACCAGTTGGAGAGTCTAGACAACCAATAATATTCATTAGAGTGGACTTACCTGAACCTGATGCACCCATGAAAGATACATATTCATTTCTCTTAATATCAACAGTAATTGAATCCAAGGCTTTAACTATCTGTTGACCTACCTGGTAATGTCTAGAAATATCTTGAACTTCAATAATATTTTTCATTTTAATAATTAATTTCGTCTATTAATTAGATGCCAAANTAAACAAATTTGCTCTTAATATTTAATATAAATTAATTTAAAATCAAATGGAAATCTTTTTTCAGCTAGAGACTTATATAGCANTATTAACTCTGACTATTATTGAAATAATTTTAGGGATTGATAATATTATATTTATATCAATTGTCACAAATAAGGTAAAAAAAGAAAGTAGAAATAAAGCAAGAATTACTGGNTTACTTTTAGCTCTAGTNCTNAGAATAGTAATGTTATTTGGACTAACATGGTTTATTGGACTAACTAAACCTATATTTTATGAATTCAGCATAAAAGATTTAATATTACTTTTAGGTGGAGGTTTTTTAATATTTAAGAGCGTAATAGAAATTTCTCATAAAATAAATGGAAACTTCGACGAGAAAATTGAAACTACAGAATCAGTTTCTATGAAATCAATCATTTGGCAAATTGTAGCTATAGATTTTGTTTTTTCAGTTGACTCAATATTAACTGCTATTGGTCTGACAGAAGTTTTACTAATTATGGTTATAGCTGTTATAATTTCTATTCTTTTTATGATTATTTATTCATCAAAGATAAGTGACATAATAGACCGTTACCCTTCTCTAGAGATCTTAGCACTNTGTTTTCTAATATTAATTGGGTTTACTTTAATACTAGAAGCAGCACATATTGAAATACCTAAAGGATTTATATACTTTGCTTTATTCTTCACACTAGGTGTAGAACTTGTCAATATAAGATTTAGAAGGGTTTCTTTAAAAAGAATAAAAATTAAAAAATAATATTTTATTCTTTAACCAACTTAAACATAGCTTTCTTCTCTCCCTGAATCAATTGTATCAAATAGAGACCATCATTACTTGAAGATATATCAACCTCATGTGACGATGAACCATCATTATTATTTAATTTATCATCATATATTGGTCTTCCAAAAATATCAATAATTTCAAGATCGATTTCACCTTTCCATGTATCAGAGAATTGTATTCTAAATTCACCTTTACTTGGATTAGGGAAAATAGAAATNTTTTCATCAATTTTAGTNAACTCAATTCCTTGAACAACAGGAGTCTCCATCTGAATATACAAATCATCTACCATCCATCCCCAAGCTACAGTAAGATCATCAGAAAACATTCTAAATCTTACTTTAACTGTATCGCCTTCATTAAAATGAGGTTTGAANTTAATTTGTCTATCTCTTAGTANATCAGGACTTCCGAATACATTTGAATTATATGCAGATCTCCANGCNGGNTCNGCNTCNGAGTCNTAACCATCAATTAAAGCCTTCCANTTTTGNCCATCTTTAGATGCTTCAACTATTACATAATCCCAATAATTGAAATCNCCNAANGAAGATCCTGNNTCNCCTGGCTCAACGATAACNATTTCATTAAACCTTATCGATGGAGTNAAGTCAGTAACGATAATTGGTATATTAAGCATTGCATNAACACTATATCCATCAGTGTAACCNGCAGAGANACCTGATTCNTAAGGGTGTTCTGTATGNAGTTGTCTTCCGTCAAAGCCTCCTTGAATACCAATTCTAAATCTATCAAGATANAATTCGTCACCAACNAAATCACTAAAATTAGTACTNTACTCTGTTCTAGCGTTAAGAATTGGATTGACTGCAATATTTATAACATTAGATGGATATGAAACACCATTAGCATAACCTATTGCTTGTACTTCAAAATCACCTTTATCATCAACTTCGAATAGATAATCTCTTTCACCAGGATTTTCAGTNTCAAAATAAGTAGCTCTAAATACACCGTTTGCTTTAATAGATAAAGAATCATAAGCAGATTTTAAATCAACCTTAGCTGATANTTCATAAATATCTTTATTATCNGTCTGATAACCTTCTAACATAACAGGTGGNATTGTTGTTGGATTTGGAACAAAATCTTTNAAATCATCAAGAGTAGCTGTCCAAATTCCTCTACCNTGNGTAGCAAATACAACTTGTCCTTGATCTTTAATTTTCATATCCCAAATGGTTACATTAGGTAAATCACCAACAACNTTATGCCATGACTGCCCCCTATCGGTAGACTCAAATAGTCCAATCTCTGTTCCAGCCCAAATAATNTCAGTATTATGTGGCATCACNAGTAAACTATATACGGTTACATCAGGAAATCCATTTGAAGANTTACCTGAANCATTTAAATGAAATCCAGACAAATCATTCCAAGTCTCTCCTAAGTCTTTTGTCTCAATAATTTTGGCTTCTCCTGCCATACCAAATAGTACATAAGCTGTTGAGTCCTCTGTAGGATGAGAATATAGTCCGCTAATTGTACCCATATTTGCAAATCTGGTTACTGGATCAAAAGTTGCACCCCAGTCTTTGGAAACAAAAATATCAGCATTATTACTCATTACCCCTCCTGCATAAACATATCTAGGATTAGCTAGTGAAACCTCAACATCTGCACCACTCCAGAAACTATTTCCCCAAGTTCCACCAATTGAAGTAGGATTCCAGGAAATACCAAAATCGGAAGATTTATCTACTCCAGCAGAAGATACAGTATAGAGGACATCTGGGTTTTGGTATGAGGTTGAAGCTCTATTAATGAAAGGTCCGTTTCCACTTAAAGCATTTCCTATGTATGTCCAACTTGCACCAGCATCGTGTGAGAAATAGAAATTATTTCCCTGATACCCACCAAACATCTTATCCGGATCTGTAAAATGAGCAATCACTTCAAAACCGTCTCCTCCTATCGGATGAGCATAGTTAGTTATCAAACTTGCATTTTCATCTCTTGGACTTAAAAAAGTGCCATTATCCTGAGCTCCAGCAATATACTGATCAAAACCAGCAACTTTATCTGCACCATAGAACTGAGTAGTATTATATCCACCACCAGGGCCAAACATAATATCTGATATTACACCAGCTCTGTGGAAATGATCATCTTCAACACCAGGATCTTTATCAGAAATTGTATAGTATATACCTCCATCAGTTGTAAGATAAATTTTAAAAGTGCTATCGACTTCAGAGTNAACTATTGTTCCAAGATTATGATGATCTACGTGTACGTTTTCATTAATATCATGAGNACCACCATTATCATATTGATTAGTCATGTACTCAACTGATTTTTTTAATGTCTTATAATTAGCATCAACAACTTCTATCTTAATTGTTGACTCAGGGATATTTTCAGAGTCCCAAGAAACACCATCAGCAAGATATGGCCAAATTAAGAATAAAGATTTGTGAAGCTGACCATAAACTGATAANGNATTACCAGGTGNNCCATCTCCTATGATATCCGCTTGNTTCATAGACTCNTCATANGGTANNTTTTGAGGAAATATATANTCTCTACTTTCACCAAGTTCAGCTTCTAAATTAAATTCTCCATCATTTTTGTTATCTCTAAATGAAACTGTGATTTGCTCTTCTGGATCAGCACTTATATTCCAAACTTCAAAAGGAACTTCAACAGTACCTTCATAAGTATATTGGTTATGTGCAACACCTGAGGTTGATCCTTCAGGCACAGAAAATCTGTAAGCATTTTGCCTCTTACCTGGACCAAATCTTACTTCAATGTCTATTAAATCTGGATTGTCAGAATTATCTTCCCACTCCGTACTGGAACCTAAAGCTGCACCTCCCCAAATATTTACTAAATTCATGTGAGAACTAATATTATCTAGAGTTAC
>NZWZ01000005.1 GCA_002701745.1 Flammeovirgaceae bacterium | reverse complement strand
CTGTCAATTTATAGACCGCTCCAAGAGAAGGGTTATCATATGCTGTNACTAATTTTGTTCCAATTCCCCAAACNGANATTTTTGATTTNTGATTTTTTAAACTTTTAATNAGAAATTCATCAAGNTCATTNCTNGCAACTATTTTAACATATTCTAATCCATTTTTATCAAGTTTTGTCCTAGCNTTTTTACTTAAATATGCTAGATCACCGGAATCAATTCTTACTCCAAGTAATCTTTTNTTTTTTTTCTCAAGTTCTTTAGCAACTATAATCGCATTATCTAAACCGTCCATTGTATTAAATGTATCAATAAGCAAAATGCAATTATTAGGCATTACCTCAGCATATTTTTTNAATGATTCTAACTCACTATCAAAAGCAAGAACCCAACTGTGAGAGTGNGTNCCACTTACTGGGATATCAAATAATTTTCCTGCCAACACATTAGAAGTTTTAGATGTNCCACCTATATATGAAGCTCTACTTGCTGAAAGAGATCCATCAATTCCCTGAGCTCTCCTTAACCCAAANTCNANTATNGGATCATCTTTGGAACTCAAATTCATTCTAGAAGCTTTAGTTGCTATTANTGTGTTGAAATTAAACATATTAATTATAGCTGATTCAACTAGTTGACATTGATATATAGGACCTCTAATATTTATAATGGGTTCATTGGAAAAAATAACTCTACCCTCTTCTACAGCTTCAACATCACATGAAAATTTGAATGATTTTAAAAATTTAAGAAACTCTTTATCAAATAAATTTTTACCGTCATCAGATTTCAATGATTGTAGATAATCTATATCAGAATCAGTAAATTTTAAATTNTTTAAGTAGTCAATTATAAATTCTAAACCGCAACANACTGCATACCCTGAATTAAATGGATTTTTTCTGAAGAANACTGAAAAATTTGATTCATTTAAATGAATATTTTTCTTCCAGTAACCATAACACATGGTTAACTGATATAAATCAGTAAGTAGAGATAAAGATGTATTATATATTTTGTTTATCACTTTTAAAATAAGTCACATTAAAAACAACACCAAAAGTTACAAGGAACATTCCAATATAAACAAGTGTTTCAAAATTTTCATTAAAGTAAATGCTTCCAATAGCGATTACAAATAATATTTCAATATAACTAACGATAGAAACTTTAGAAACTTCTGANGACTGATATGCCNTAGTCATAAAATATTGAGCGAATTGGGTAAATATTCCTATTGAAATAAGAANTAAATAATCCTCAAGTGATGGGGTAANCCAATTAAAATAACTAAATATAGCACCTATTGGACATGCTATCATAGGGAAATAAATCATAAGAACCANNGAGTGCTCNTTATCTTTTAGGTATCTTATTATACTATATGCAAANGCAGCACAAAGACTACCCAAAGCACCCAAAAGAACATAATTAATCGTTACTCTTTCGTCATAACCTTGGATTAAAAGAATACCAACAAATGCTGTTAATAATAAAAACCACTGAGTTGCTGTCATCTTCTCCTTCAATAAAATAACTCCTACAAAAGAGGTAAATAGAGGTGTTAGATAAATTAGTGTCGATGCTGTTGCGAGTGGTATTTCCTGAAGAATTACAAAATAAAGATATAATCCTATAGTTCCAAAGACACCTCTACCCGTGAGAAGTAATTTGTTATTTCCAAGTACACTATGTCCTTTCCTCTTAAGTAGAAAATAAGTGATTAAAAAAGAAATTAAACATCTAAAAAACACTATTTCCATTGGTGGAATATGGGGTAAAAGTTTCACTCCAATTTTAACTACCATAAAAAAAATAGTAGCAAAAAACATAAAATATATGCCCTTATTCAATTTAATTTCCCTTTTTGGATTGTATAGCTTTTGTCAGATATTTTTATAAATTCTTTATTGTGGGTTACTATCACAAAAGTTTGGTTCATTTTTTTATTTAACTTTTTAATAAGTTCAATGAAGGTTTTTGAATTTTTTGCATCAAGATTACCAGTCGGCTCGTCAGCAAAAATGATTTCAGGAGAATTTATTAGTGATCTTGCAATTGCTACCCTTTGCTGTTCACCTCCTGAAAGTTGATTTGGCTTATGGTTTAGTCTTGAAGATAAGCCTAACTCTTTTAATAACTCTTTAGCTTTATTTTCTGTGTCACTGTTGTTAGATGATGAAACATATCCTGGCAAACATACATTTTCTAAAACATTAAACTCATCTAGCAAATTATGAAATTGAAAAATAAATCCTACTTTATCATTTCTGAAATCAGAAAGTTTATCCCCTTTAAGTTCAGAAATTGATAGGTTATCAATTTGAATCTCCCCTTTGTCGGGTTTATCAAGTGTACTCAGAATATAAAGAAGTGTTGATTTACCAGCTCCAGAGCTTCCATATATAGAGACTATACTTCCCTTCTCTACATTAAGGTTTATATTATCAAGAACTTTTATTTCACCGAAATTTTTAGAAATATTTTTTGCAGTAAGCATTTAACAAAACTAACTAATTATAATATTTAAGATTAATAAATATTGTAAGATTTGATATATAATTTATTATGTTTTAGCTTCGTAACATTATGAATATTCACGAGTACCAAGCCAAAGAAATTTTAAAAAATTTTAACGTAAAAATTCAAGAGGGGTATGTTGCTAACTCTCCTGACGAAGCATATCAAAACGCAAAAAAGTTATCTGATGAGAAGGATACAAACATATTTGTCATCAAAGCTCAAATTCATGCGGGAGGTAGAGGAAAAGGAAAAATTAAAGAAACAGGATCCAATGGTGTNGTTATTGCAAAAAATATCGACGATGTCAAAAATATTTCCTCTGATATCATAGGAGGCACCCTTGTCACGCACCAAACAGGTGAAGAGGGTAAGACTGTGAACAAAATTCTTATAGCTGAAGATGTATACTATCCTGGTGATAATGACCCTAAAGAATTTTATTTAGGGATACTTTTAGATAGAACAAATGGAAAAAATGTAATAATGGCTTCTACTGAAGGTGGTGTTGAAATTGAAACAGTAGCTGAAGAGACTCCTGAAAAAATTATTAAAGAATGGGTAGATCCTTCAGTGGGACTGCAAGGATACCAAGTAAGGAAAATTGCTTTTGGGTTAGGTTTATCTGGAAATGCTTTCAAAGAAATGACAAAATTCATTTATTCACTTTATAACGCATACGATAAAATTGATGCCTCTATGTTTGAAATAAATCCGGTTCTTAAAACTTCAGATGACCAAATTCTAGCTGTAGACGCAAAAGTAAATATTGATGATAACGCTCTTTTCAGACAAAAAACTATTGAAGACCTAAGAGANCTTACTGAAGAAGATCCNTCTGAAATTGAGGCTAATAAGTCTAACTTAAGCTATGTAAAGCTCGATGGAAATGTTGGTTGTATGGTAAATGGTGCTGGTTTAGCAATGGCAACAATGGACATTATTAAATTATCTGGAGGAGACCCAGCAAACTTCCTAGATGTTGGTGGAACAGCAAGCGCAGAGACAGTAGAAGCTGGATTTAGAATTATATTAAAAGATCCTAACGTTAAAGCAATTTTNTTAAATATTTTTGGTGGNATAGTCCGGTGCGATAGAGTTGCAAATGGAGTTGTTCAAGCATATAAAAATATAGGAGAAATAAGCGTTCCGATAGTCGTAAGATTACAAGGAACAAATTCTNAAGAAGGTGCAAAAATTATTAAAGAGTCAGGATTAGAAGTATTCTCTACAAACACTCTTCAAGATGCAGCTGATAAAATNAACGAAATACTTAAAAAATAAGTAATTTGCGTTGGTAGTTCAACTGGATAGAACATCAGATTTCGGCTCTGAGGGTTGAGGGTTCGAATCCTTCCCAACGCGCAAATAAATTATATGAGAAAAAAGATTCTATTTTTATTTTTCTTTATCCTTACTNTAAGTTCAGTATTAATTCTAAATAATCAATTTAATAATATTCCTCCCATNGGAAAGTTTTTNAATCCTTATAACGGTTTTTGGAAAAATGCTGAAAAAAATAATGTAAAAACACTTGAGAAAATTAATTTAAAAGACCTCAAAGGCCCNGTAACAGTTCAATTTGATAGTTTATTGATCCCACATATTTACTCTGAAAATGATTTAGATTTATTTTATACCCAAGGATATATTACTGCTTTCCATCGATTATGGCAGATGGAATTTCAAATAAAGGCAGCAGCCGGTGAATTATCTGAAATATTTGGGAAGAGAGCACTTAAAAGAGACAGAGAACAGAGGAGAAAGGGAATAACATATGCNGCAAAAAGAACTTTAAATAAATCTATTTCTGATAAGGAAACATTTGAATTATTAGAGTCATATGTAAGAGGTNTTAATGACTTCATTGAAAGTTTGGATTANGNTAGTTACCCTCTTGAGTATAAATTATTAGACTATAAACCTGAAAAATGGTCATTATTAAAGACCTTTATTTTGATGGAATCAATGTCTGATATGTTATCAAGCAGAGATATGGATATAGAAGATACCTACTTATTAAATATTCTTGGAAAAGAAGAATACGATATGCTATTCCCTGAGTATGACTCNAAAATAAGTCCAATTATACCATCTGGATCTGTTTTTAATTTTAATCCAAAAAAAGAAGANGTTCCNACTAATATTAATTTTAACATNCTACCATCAAAGACAATTTCAAAAGCAGATAAAGACAATGGAAGTAACAATTTTGCAATAGGTCCTGATAAAACTAGNGATGGGAGTGTTTTTCTTGCTAGTCAGCCTGATTTATCTTTAAACTTGCCGTCTATCTGGTACCTTGTACACCTAAATTCTCCTAGTTACAATTCGATGGGTGCTTCATTACCTGGAGCTCCAGGTGTAATTATTGGATTTAATGATAACGTTGCTTGGGGAGAAACTAATGCAACAAGAGATGTTGTTGATTGGTATAAAATTGAGTTTAAAGATGCNTCAAGAAGTGAATATAGATATGGAGATAAATGGCTAAAGACTGAAAAAATTATTGAAGAAATTTTAATCAAAGATGAAGAAACATTCTATGANACTATTATTTATACTCATTATGGCCCAATTACTTATGATAGAAATTTTCTAGAAGATTCTATAAATATCAATTTTGCTATGAGATGGATAGCTCACGANGAATCTGTTGAGTACAAAACTTTTCTTNTATTAATGAAATCTAAAAACATCTTTGATATTGAAAAAGCGCTTGAATATTTTCACGGACCNGCCCAAAACTTTGCNTATGCAACTAAATTTGGAGATATAGGCCTAACAATTGCTGGTAAATTTCCAATAAAGTGGGAAGAGCAGGGAAAATTTGTTTTAGATGGATCTAACCCTGATCATGAGTGGAAAGGGTTTATACCTTATGAACATGTCTTAAAAGTAAAAAATCCAGAGTCTGGTTANGTAAGTTCTGCAAATCAACACCCGTCTGATAAAACATACCCCTACTACTATTANAGNCATAACTACGAAATGTATAGAGGAAGACGACTCAATGAGAGATTAGAATCAATCGATATAGTTGAATTTGAAGATGTTAAAAAAGTTCAAAATGATAATTTTAATTATAAAGCATTTGAGGCATTACCTACAATTCTTGNAAAACTAGATACAGTAAATTTAAGTGATAAGGAAAAAGANGTATATAATTCAATTAAAAAATGGGATTATTTTGCAAATCCTGATGATTCAAATACCTCAACATTCGTGNTTTGGTGGAATAAAATCAGAAAAACAATNTGGGATGAGTTCGATACTATGAAATATTCATATAGGAAACCAAGTTCNTTTTCTACATACAAATTAATTAATGAAAAAGAAAATTTTGATTATTATGATATTTTGGAAACTAAACAAGTTGAAAGTATTGAAGATATTGTCAATATGACATTTAAGACTACTGTAGATTCACTTGAGAATTGGAAAAAAGAAAATAAAGCTTCAAGAATAACATGGAAAAATTTTAAAAATACTNGGATTAATCATTTGCTTGGTATAAAAAGTTTTAGTCTTGAAAATATAAACGTAGGTGGAGATAGAAATATAATTAATGCAGCAAGCGGTAGACATGGGCCATCATGGCGAATGATAGTCAAATTAAATAAAAACAAAAAAACAGAGGCATGGGGTGTCTATCCTGGTGGCCAATCTGGAAATCCNGGTAGTTTTAATTATTTCAATGGAATTAAAGAATGGGGAGAAGGAAAATACTCGAAGTTATTATTTAATAATAATCCATTGGATAATAATGAATTTGTAATTTTNAATAAAAAATTTAACGANTGAATTTCATATTTAGAATTTTATTGATTGGCATTACCTCATATTATATAGTNGAACCAATACCTTGGTGGTCAATTATTTTAATCCCATTTATATTAGGATTAATTTTTGAAGATAACTTTTTATCTCATTTTTTAAGTTCATTTATTGGAACAAGTGTGGCTTGGTTATTTTTAATNTTAAGTTTTGATTTAGAAACTCAGTCAGTTCTATCAGGTAAAATAATTGACATTTTAGAAATTAGTTCGGTNAACTTTTTAATAATATCAACNTCTGTAATTGGTGGGATAGTNTCTGGACTAGGGAGTTTGACTGGTGTAAGTTTGAGAAATATATTTGNTAAGAAAAAAAATTTAAGAGAGTATAGATTTTAGTTCAAGACAAAATCTATAATTTCTTTNTCAAGTGGATTAACGTTTGAAGAATAAACAGCTTTCAATGATCCATTTTCNTCTACTAAGTATTTAAAGAAGTTCCATCTTGGTGATTTATCATTCCATCCATTATCTTCAATAGATGATAACCACTTGTATACCTGATTTGAATTTTTTCCNCTTACATCAGACTTTTCAAATAACTGAAACTTTATNCCATAATTTGTCTCACAAAACTCTTCAATTTGGTTATTTGAGCCTGGTTCCTGGAATCCAAAATTNTTAGAAGGAAAAGCTANTATTGTTATNTTGTCATTGTATTTATTNTAAAGTTCTTGCAAATCNTTNTACTGTGAGGTATAACCACATTTAGAAGCAACATTTACTATTAAAACTTTCTTTCCTTTATAGTCAGAGAAATTTACAGTATTGCCATCAATATCTTTTGCAGACAAGTTATAAAATTTGCTATTTGATTTGATGTTATCTTCTGGAGCTATATCGTTAATGCTGAAAACCCTTTCTCTTAAGATGTATATTCCGCTTACAGATAAGAGAGTTGAAATAAAAACTATTAATAATATTTTCATTACATTTTTTCTGGAAAATCAATACCTAACAGATTCAATGATCTGGATATAGTTAATGATGTTAAGTCAGATAACGCAATTTTGAAGGAAGTTGTTTCATTATTTATTCCATCTATAATTTTTTCGTCTTGATAGAAGCTATTGAAAAGTTTCGATAATTCGAATACATACTGACAAATATTTGAAGGGGAATAAGTTTTAGCAGATAATTCTATCGCAGCAGAAAAGGAATTTAGATGATTTATTAATTTTTTATGATGAATAGATAATTCTTTTAATTTANNNAAGTCAAAATTTTTATAATCTATATCTAATTTATCTGCTCTTCTAGTTATAGATTTAATTCTAGCATATGTATACTGAATAAATGGACCTGTATTACCATTAAAGTCAATAGATTCATCTGGATTAAACAACATTTTTTTCTTTGGATCAACTTTCAGCAGGAAATATTTAAGAGCTCCAAGAGCAATAACTTTATATAATTTATCTAAGTCATCTGTGTCAAAATCATCAACTTTTCCTAATTCTTGTGTCCTTTGTTTTGCTGTTTCTATCATGTGATTAACTAAATCATCAGCATCAACAACTTTTCCCTCTCGCGATTTCATTTTACCATCCGGAAGATCAACCATACCATATGATAGATGATAACACTCGTCAGCCCATTTATAATCTAATTTTTTAAGAATTTTAAAAAGCACTTTAAAATGGTAGTCTTGCTCATTTCCAACGGTATAAATTTGTTTTTCTATCTTAGGATAATCTTCAAATCTTTTGATAGCAGTTCCAATATCTTGTGTCATATAAACAGAAGTACCATCATTTCGAATTAAAATTTTATTATCTAAACCTTCATTAACCAAATCAACCCATATTGAATTATCTTCTTTTTGATAAAATATTCCTTTTTTAAGACCTTCTAAAACATTTTTTTTACCAAGTAAATATGTCTCAGACTCATAATAATTTTTGTCGAATTTTATATTTATAGAATCATATGTTTTGTCAAATCCATCATAAACCCATCCATTCATTTTCTTCCAAAGCTCTATTGTATCAGTATCTCCATCTTCCCATAATTTCAATACATTAACTGCTTCTTTCATTAATGCAGTTTTTTTTACAGCTTCGTCTTTAGAATAACCCTTATCAAGTAATTCATTTATTTGTTTTTGGTTCTCAACCTCAAACTTCACGTAGTAGTCGCCAACAAATTTATCTCCTTTAATATCCTCTGATTCTGGTGTTTTGTTATCTGAAAAATGTCTCCATGCNACCATAGACTTACATATGTGNATNCCTCTATCATTTATGATCTGTACTTTATGAGATTTATATCCNTACTCCTCATATATTTTTGATACTGAATCACCTAAAAATATATTTCTTAAGTGNCCAAGGTGAAGAGGTTTGTTTGTATTTGGTGAAGAAAACTCTATCATAACCTCCCTNCCCTCTTNTTTAAAATTATTTGAGTTTTCAGANTTAATCATTTTNTCAATTAATGATTTAAANTAGGAATCNGATAGNTCCAAATTTAAAAATCCTTTNACGACATTATAATCTGATATTATGGATGANTTACTTTTTAAAAAATCTCCAATTTTATTTCCTGCTTCTTCNGGACTACAATTCAGATGTTTTANNTGTGGAAAAATCACTAGTGTATAAAAACCAACAAAATTTTTAGGTGTTTCATCAATAGAAATATTTTCTANTGNACAGTCATAACTAAATACATCAGAGAAAGCTACTTTTATTTCTTCTTTAAGTNGTGTTTGAAAATTTTCCATCTTACAAAAATTAAATTAAAAGGTTTATATTCATAATATTTAATAGATTATGTTTGAATTTATTTTCAGATTTTAGTTATGAGTAANAATGTTATAGTAGTTCCAACCTACAATGAAATGGGTAATATTGAGATAACATTAAAAAAAATCGAAAATCTCAAATATAATTTTGATGTAGTAGTTGTTGACGATAATTCTCCTGACGGCACTGGTGATTTTGTTCAAAAAGCNATCAGTAATAAGNCATATGAGTATAATTTGATTCTAATTAGAAGAGATGGTAAAAATGGTTTAGGAACAGCATATATCGAAGGTTTTAAAAAATGTTTAGAACTAAAATATGACTATATATTTCAGCTTGATTGTGATGGATCACACAATCCCGATCAATTAATAGATTTATATGATGAATTAAAGTCTAAAAGAGCTGATATCGTAATTGGATCAAGATATATTAAAGGGATAACTGTTATTAATTGGCCTCTATCTAGATTACTACTATCATATTTTGCAAATTACTATGTAAAAGTAGTAACTGGATTAAAAATTAATGATTCTACTGGAGGATTTAATGGGTATAGTTTTAACGCNCTTAATAGCATTACCAAAAACAAAATTTTCTTTAAGGGATANGCCTTCCAAATTCAATTGAAATTTATTGGNAGTAAGCTTGGTTTTAAAGTTAAAGAAATACCTATAATTTTTAAAGATAGAGAAATAGGAGATTCAAAAATGTCAATGAATATTCCNGGAGAAGCGTTTTTTGGAGTTATCTATATGAAAGTTTTGAGCCTNTTTAAAAAACATAGACGCTAACTAAATTTAATTGAATTAATTACCCTGATTCTATCTATAAAAATAATAGGAAGATAAATTGAAATTATTATCATAACAATTAGAATAATATTTATAGATAAAACATTAATAATGTTAAAATCTACAGGAACAAAATCAATATAATAACTCATTTTGTTAAGCTTAATTAACTTATATTCATTCTGNATAAAATAAAATAAGAAGGAGAAAATATTTCCAATAATTATTCCTCTAATTGATAAATTAAATGCTGTCCTAAAAAAAAGTGAATAAATTAATTTTTTTCTTGCACCAAAAGATTTTAAAGTTCCTACTAATGAGGTTTTCTCCATTATAATTATNAATACAATTGATAGCATATTGAAACAAGCTACNATTACAACTATTATAAAAAATACAATTACGTTTTNGTCNAATAAGGAAAGCCAGTCAAATATCTGTACATATTTTGATTTAGTTGATTCTATATATTCATCGTATGAAGAAATTTCTTTTAGTTTATCAATAAATACATCGTCCTCATTATAATTTTTCAAAAAAACATGAATNCCTGANGCATTTTCTTCCTTCCACTGGTAAATTTTTCTAGATAATTGAATATCTCCAAATGCAACTAGATTGTCAATCTCCTCTAATCCAGTTGAAAAAATTCCTTTAACTTTTAATCNTCTAAACACAGGAGGATCATTAGGNAAAAACACTGTAACTGTATCATTTAGANTAACAANTAATTTCTTTGCTAAATCAGCACTAATTAATATTGATGTNCTAAAATCTATCTCATTATTGTATTCATCAAAAAAAGATTCAATTTGTGCTANATAACTGCGATCAACACCTTTNAAAATAACACCTTCAATATTTNTCTTATCTCCTTGAAAAAGTGCAGAATTTAAAATGTATGGATGTATTGATTCTATAGTTTCNAGTTCTTTATAATTTGTNTTAACACCATCATTTAAATTGAGAGGAGAATTTTTGAAACTNAGTCCATTACTGTAGCTAGATATATCATAATGNCCTGAAAAACTATAAATTTTATTTTTAATTTCTTTCTTAAAACCATCNAAGACAAATGAAGAAANAANNACAGAAAATAATCCTAATGAAATACTAATAAGAGCTATTTTTTTTATNANTGATGAGAAAAAAGANGCATTCTTATTATTAAGCTNATATATTCTACTTAAGAGATTCATTTATTAATTTTGTTTCNATCAAACATAATATATTAAATGAGGAAAGATATACTAAAACCTTTATTATTTATATTGATTATTGCTTCATGNAATAGTATTGATCCANTCTCNGATAANCCAGATTCCGATAACAANAATATTGATACAACTAAAAATGANAATCTGTTTTGTGAGGANTGTATTAAATCATTCGATTTTGAAATTACGACATTAGGTGTAGGACCTGAAGGTGAGATTGTTGATGAACCCAAAGTTCCNGCAGCTCTAACAATTAAAAGGTTAGATTCTACTTTGTATGAAGGCATTATTGGTATAGAAATAAGAGGNGAATCCTCNCAATTTTTTGATAAAAAATCTTATGGGTTTGAGACTTGGGATTCTCAATATAACGATTTAGATGTAGCTCTAATCGGATTTCCAGAAGAGGAGGATTGGATATTGTATGGTCCTTTTAGTGATAAATCTTTAATTAGAAATAAATTAATTTATGAACTTTCTAATAGAATGGGGAGATATACNACTAAAACTGAATTCGTAGAACTAACTATTAATTATGAATATAAAGGACTCTATATATTCATGGAAAAATTAAAAAGAGATAAAAATAGAATTGATATATCTAAACTTGAGAATGNAGATATTGATGAGGAATTGATNTCNGGAGGATATATAATTAAAATAGATAANAGTGATATGGAGGACGGAAGTTATACNGATTATAATTCTTTTCAATCTCAGTTNGATGTATTTGGAAATGAAAATGGNGATATAAGAATAAATTTTAATTATGAATACCCTAAGCCAGGAGAAATACATGCTAATCAAAAAAATTANATAAAAAACTATTTTTATGAGTTTGAGTCATCTCTCGCATCAAANAATTTTAAAGATCCCATAAACGGCTTCAGAAAATATATAGATGAAGATTCATTTATTGATTTTTTTATTTTAAATGAATTATCCAATAACGTTGATGGATATAGATTAAGCACCTACCTTCAGAAAGATAGAAATGAAAANTTAGTCATTGGTCCAATTTGGGATTTTAATTTATCATTTGGAAATGCAGACTATTGTGGAGGAGAAAGATATGATGTGTGGTGTTTTAAATTCAATGAAAGGTGCCTTGGAGATTATTGGAATGTTCCGTTCTGGTGGAATAGACTNTTAGAAGATGAAAAATTTGTAGATAAACTTAAAGNTAGATGGAANCAGTTAAGATNAAATANATTGTCAGATAATAATATANTAACCTTAATCGAAGAACAATACTCATTCCTTAATAATGANACTGATATAATNAATAGAAACTTCAATAAATGGAAAATATTTGGAATATATATATGGCCAAATAGTTTTATCGGAAACAATTATTACGAAGAGATAGATTTTTTAAAAAACTGGATAAAAGAAAGAACAAAGTGGTTAGATGAGTCAATNAATAATTTNTGATGATACTTAGGATATTAAANTACTTATTTTTCTCAATANTTAGTTTGTTAGCTATAACATTAGCAATTGTCTATATAAATCTTGACTATAAGATGTATCCACTAAAAGCTAATCAAGAGCTATACTCCAAAAATATATGGGAAATAGATACTGATAGTTTAGCTGAAGAGCTTCTTAAAAAAATGACTCTAGAAGAAAAAATTGATCAGATGTATGGTGAAAAAATGTATAAGTCTATACCCAAATTTTTTGGAAATTTTATATTTAAGCAGCGTTTTCCACATATATATGTTGGGAGAAATGATAGATTAAACATACCACCTTGGGTATTATCTGACGGACCGAGAGGAGCAAGAGTATTAGATAAAGATGTTAATGCTGTAACAACTTTTCCTGTCGCAATGGCTAGAGCTGCATCATGGAATATAAACTTAGAATATAGAGTACATGATGTTATCTCAAAGGAGATGAGAGCAAATAAAACAAATTATGCGGCGACTCCGTGTATCAACTTACTAAGACACCCTGGTTGGGGAAGGGCTCAAGAAACATACGGGGAAGATCCATGGCTCCTTGGAGAGTTTGGGGTTGCAGCTGTTAAAGGAATTGAGAAAAATAATGTCATGGCATGCCCGAAGCATTTTGCATTAAATAGTATTGAGAATTCAAGATGGGTGATAGACGTGACAGCTGATGAGAGAACACTTAGAGAAGTATATTTACCTCATTTCAAGAAAGTAATTCAGGAAGGTAAACCAGCTTCAATAATGTCAGCATATAATAAGGTTAGAGGAAAATATAGTGGTAGTAATGAAGAACTATTGACTAATATTCTAAAGAAAGAATGGGAGTTTGATGGATTTATTTCAACTGATTGGATGTACGGGATTTATGACGGAGTTGAAGCAATAAATGCTGGATTAAATGTCGAAATGCCCTGGCAAGACGAGTACAGTTATGGTACAATTAAAGATGGATTGAAGGAAGGCAAAATAAAAGTAAAAGATATTGATGAACTTGTTCTTTCAACTCTAAAAACTAGATTAAAATATGCTTTTTCATATGATAGTATAGATTATAATCAGGAGTTAATATTGAATGAGTCGCATATAGATTTAGCTAGAGAAGTTTCTGAAGANAGTATGGTNCTCATAAAAAACGAAAATATATTACCATTTGATTTAGGAGAAAATTTAAAAATTGGTGTTATTGGTAGATTAGCAGATACAGAAAATACCGGNGATTTAGGAAGTAGTGACTCTAACCCTCCATACGTAGTGACACCATTTGAAGGTATTAAAAATTATCATATAAATAACAGTAACGAAGTATATTTAGATAAAGCTAATGATATTAATAAATCTGTGGAATTAGCAAAAGAGTTAGATCAAGTAATTCTAGTTGTTGGTTATGATTACTCGGATGAGGGAGAATATATAATGAGTAGAGGTCAGATGTTAAAATCAGCAGAAGCTAAGAAATTAATCGGAGCTAAAGGTGTAGGTGGAGATAGGTTAAGTCTCAAACTTAGAGAAGATGATGAAATATTAATTAAAGAAATATCAAAAGTTAATGACAATATTGTTGTTGTATATATTGGAGGAAGTGCAATTGATATGAGTNNATGGGAAAAAAATGTACCTTCTATAGTCTTTTCATGGTACTCAGGTATGGAAGGTGGAAATGCATTGGCAAAAATAATTTATGGAGATGTTAACCCAAGTGGAAAATTGCCTTTTNCTATAGCTAGAAACTCAANTGANTACCCTTATTTTAATCCATATACTGANACAATAACATATGGATATTACCATGGTTATTCATTATTTGAAAAATATAATAAAGAAATTGCTTATCCATTTGGACATGGACTTAGTTATAGTAATTTCAGATATGANAATTTTAATCTTACAAATAATATCCTAGAAGATTCAATNTTATTTTTTAGTGTTGACTTAACTAATGTNAGTGATATAGGAGGAAAGGAAATATTGCAGTTTTATGTAGGATTTGAAAATTCAGAAATAGATAGACCTCTAAAATTATTGAGAGATTTTAAAAAGGTTTATTTAAAACCAGGTGAAAGTAAATCAATCAATTTCAAGATNAATAAGAATGATCTATCNTATTACAANACAGAAAAAAAGAAATGGATGAATGAAAATATTCAATATAATTTCTATGTNGGAGGTTCATCAAAACAAGACAAATTATTAAAAATTTCAGAATTTATTTATCAATAAATTCTAAAGAATCACTTGCAGTTTTAATTGGTAGTNNATGATATAACTTTTTAAAGTCATCGTAATTCTTTTCATTATTGTTTTCAAAATCAATATTCAACTTATNATTATTTGATGGCTTTACAATNCCCACNCCACAATCTATATTNGAAATAATAAAATCTATATTTTTAGAGTTCATTANATTATAACATAATTTCCAAACATCACCGGTCCATATTTTTTGTCTATTTCTAGGGATTNCCTGAGAGGTTTTATTTAGAGGAATCATATCGTGAATAAATATNATACCATCTTTTTTTAATGANTTAAGAGAATTTTTTAAGTCTTCTAAAACTTGATCATAATGATGAAGACCATCAATAAAAATTACATCAAATGTTTCATTATTATTTTGAAAGAATTCATCACTCTTAACTCCATGAATGTTATTTNCTGAGTCAAAAGCTGGATCAACTCCATATTTATTATTAATNTCAAGAGATACCGAATTATAATTATTACAATCACCTAGCCCAATTTCCAAATACTNACATTTTTTTTGATCATATTTATTTAGTGCTCTATTTATTAAACTTAACCTATTATAATTTGCATTTTCGAATTCAAAATCATTTTTCGGTTTAAATTTAGATTTGAACTTGATGTATGACTGGATAATCTTTTTCATAACATATCTATTTTTTTCTCAATCTCATTTTGTTCCTCTCGAAAATCATATTAGGAAGCAAAAGTAATAGTTTAAAATAAAACCCTAGAAGATTAAAAAAAGTAAAAATAGAATCTGAAATATTTCTTTTTTTCTTAAAATAGTATTTTGGAAGACCAAATACTTTAGTCAAAGCAATAGAATAAGAAATAAAAATATTTTTATTAATATTCAATACACAACACTTAAGCATTGATCTTGATAAAACAATATTTTTATTATAACTAGCATTTTCCTCCCTATCATGAAAAATTTTAGAATTTTTAGAAATTCCAATTTTAACTTTAAAATAATTTAACCGATCACAAAAATTTCTATCCTCACCATAATGAAAAAATTCTTTGCTAAACAAACCATATTTTAAAAATACATCAGACCTAACCATCCAAGCTGCTGCATTTATAAATTTAGTTTCATTGACATTCTTTTTTTCTAAATTTATATCTAGATACTTTCTAAAATTAAAATCATAATTATCTCCTTTACCATTATAATGTAGAGGACTAATTATACCAAAATCTTTATTTTTTTCTAACACATTTACTAAATCAGAAATTGTATTTTCCTCTACTTTAGCATCTTGATTTAACAAAAAAATATAGTCAGCATTATTTTTTTGAGAATATTCTATTCCAATATTATTTGCTTGCCCAAAACCTAGATTAAGATGATTATCAATAAGTTTAATTTCTTTAAATTCAGATAAAATTTCTAATGTTTTATCACTTGAACCATTATCAATTACAACTATACTACAGGAATATTTAGATTTAAGAAGAGACTGAATAGTATCCTTTATCCATCTGTCACCATTGAAGGTAACAATAATTACAAAAACATTTTTTTTCATAATTTTATTCTTCTGAATAATTATTTCGATAATTTATAATTTAATTCTTAAATATGTCTCATATTTAAAAAACTTCTAAATATGAAAAAACTTTTAATATTACTTTTTACTTGTCACTTAGTGTTTTCACAACAAAATAGTCAAATAAAAGTTGGTTCAGAGAAAATGAATGAGTACATAGATAAGATATCTAATAAGTCAGTAGGTCTCCTTGTAAATCATTCATCAACAGTAAGAAGTACTCATCTAATTGATACCTTAATTTCTAAAAATATTAATATCAAAAAAATATTTAGTCCTGAGCATGGGTTTACCGGTAAAATTGAGAGAGGAAAAACTGTTAATGAAGACACTTTAATTATAGATGAAAAAATAATTCCTATAGTATCTATGTACGGTAAAACGAGAATTCCAAGTAAAGAATCTATTAAAGGATTAGATATTATAATTTTTGATATTCAAGATGTTGGTGCAAGATTTTATACATATATAAGCGCTATGCATAATATGATGAATGTTTGCGCTGAGCTAGGAATATCATTTCTAGTATTAGATCGACCTAACCCAAATAGTGGTTATATTGACGGACCTGTTTTAGAGATGGAATACCAATCTTACATCGGAATGCACGAAATACCTATCGTTCACGCCCTAACAGTTGGTGAGTTAGCTAAGATGATAAAAGGAGAGAAATGGATTGAAAATAGTGAAAAACTAAAATTAGAGGTGATTAAGATTGATAATTGGGATCATTCTAAAGAATATAAATTACCCATAAGACCATCACCTAATTTACCTAATCAACAGTCTATTTTACTGTATCCTTCCTTGTGCTTGTTTGAGCAAACTACCGTTAGCATAGGAAGAGGTACTACTTTTCCTTTCCAAGTTATCGGTCATCCCAACTACGATAACAAATCTTTTTCATTTACTCCATTCAGTGTTGTAGAGGAAAGAAAACCAAAACATGAAGGCAGTGAATCTTTTGGAATAGATTTAAGAAAAATTAAAGTTAAAAAAGAGTTAAATATTAAATTTTTGATAGATTTTTATAATAAGTTGAAGAATACTGATTCTGATTTTTTTGGTAAGTATTTTTATAGAATAGCTGGCAACAAAAAACTAGAAAATCAAATTAAAGATGGTATCTCAGAGAAAGAAATAAGATCTTCGTGGGAAATTAAGCTTTCTCAATATAAAGCAAAAAGAAAAAAATATTTACTGTATAAAGATTTTGAATAGGTGAAAAAAAAGTCAATAATATTTATGGGTACACCAGAATTTGCCGTACCATCTCTTAATATTCTTATTAAAAATGATTTCAATGTGATTGGGGTAATAACTGCAATCGATAAAAAAAGTGGTAGAGGAAGAAAAATCAATTCTTCACCAATAAAAAAAATTGCTCTTAAATATAACATACCAATTTTTCAACCTGAAAACCTAAAAGATCCTGTTTTTTTAAATAAATTAAATTCATTAAACCCTGATTTATTTGTAGTGGTTGCATTTAGAATGTTGCCGGAGATTCTGATTAATATTCCCAAATTAGGTACTATAAATTTACATTCTTCACTTCTGCCAGATTACAGGGGTGCTGCACCTATCAATTGGGTGATAATCAATGGAGAAAAAGAGACAGGAGTAACTACATTTTTTATAAACAAAAAAATTGATGAAGGAGACATAATTGACTCCGTTAAAGTAAAAATACAGGAGGGATATTCTGCTGGGATTCTTCATGACAAACTTAAGATGATAGGAGCAGAGTTAGTATTAAAAACTGTTGAAAATATTTTCACAAATAAATTTTCAAGAAAGAAGCAAATAATATCTAATGAGGATAAAATTGCACCTAAAATTGATAAAGAATTATGTAAAATAAATCTCAATCAAAATGGCAAGGAAATTGTAAGACTGATAAAAGGATTAAGCCCCTACCCTGGTGCAAAATTAAATTTTGATGATAAAAATTATAAAATAATTGATTGTAAAATATCAGATGTTAACTATTCTAACAAAAGCATAATGTTTGTTGAAAATAATAAATTATATTTCAATAATTTAAATAATGAAAGCATTGAAATTTTAGAGTTACAAGCGGAAGGAAAGAAAATAATGAAATCTTCTGATTTCCTAAGAGGAAATAAATTATGAAAAATATATCTCTTATAGTAGCAGTCANCAAAAATATGGTAATTGGTAAAGACAATAAATTAGCTTGGCATTTGCCAGANGANATGAATTATTTTAGCAATATGACAAAGGGCCACTCAATAATAATGGGACGTAAAAATTGGGAATCTATACCCGAGAAATATAGACCATTACCCGGTAGAANAAATATTGTNGTAACAAGAAACAAAGAATTTCAAGATAATGGAGCAACAGTAGTAAATTCTATTGAAAAAGCTATTGAGGTGTCGAGAGCTTCANAAGATGAAGAGATTTTCATAATTGGTGGGGGTGAAATNTATAAACTTGGATTTAAATATNTAGANAANTTATATATTACAGAAATTTATGCTGAGGTTGATGGTAATACATATTTNCCTGAGTGGAATAAGAAAGATTGGAAAGAAATCAGCAGAATTNCTCATCCNTCAGACGAAANGCACGAGTATTCTTTTGACTATGTAATCTATATGAAAAATGAGTAAAGTTTCNTGTAGTATAATAACNATAGGAGATGAAATTCTTTTCGGTCATATATTAGACACAAACTCCAAATGGTTAAGTCAAGAACTAAATAAAGTCGGAGTAAAAATTTTAGAAAAGAAAAGTATAGGTGATGACTACGATCAAATAAATGATTCAGTAAAGAATTCATTATCTAATTATGATNTAACAATATTAACAGGNGGCTTAGGTCCTACAAATGATGACATNACAAAAAATTGTTTGAATGATTATTTTAAGGGTAAGCTAATATATCATGAGAAGACACTNAACCACATAAAAAAAATCTTCGAAAAAAGAAATTTAGAGTTNACAANAAAAAATAAGAATCAAGCATTAGTNCCTGATACTTGNAANGTACTTCACAATAAATTTGGGACTGCACCTGGGATGNTATTTAAAGATNAAAATAAAATTCTTATTTCGCTTCCTGGAGTTCCTTTNGAGATGAAAAGTCTATTTGAAGATGAATGTAAAAAAGTTATTTTNGAAAATTTTNATCTTCCAAAAATATTTCACAGAATAATCAAAACCGTTGGTATTGGAGAGTCATGGCTCTCAGATTTAATTCAGAATTGGGAGAATAATTTACCTGAAAANATAAAACTAGCATATCTACCTAGCATAGGAAGAGTAAAATTAAGATTAACTGGTTTTGGAGATGATATNAAAAAAATAGAAAAGGATATTAAAAAAGAGGAGGAAAAAGTTATTCCTCTAATAGGTAAATACGTTTTTGGTTNTGACTCAGANGAGCTTGAAAAAATAATTGGGGATTTGCTAAANAGTAAGAACAANGATTTATCNATTGCTGAAAGTTGTACCGGTGGATACGTATCTAATCTTATTACNTCTNTACCTGGATCATCNAAATATTTTAAAGGGTCATTAATNGCATATAGTAATAAAATTAAAATTNAAGAATTAGGAATCTCACCTGATACTATTAATAATTTTGGTGCTGTGTCTAAAGAAACAGTTGAGGAGATGGCNAAAAATATTAGANTAAAATTTAAAACATCTATTGGTATTGCGTCTTCAGGAATTGCAGGTCCNGGTGGTGGNACTAAGGANAAGCCTGTGGGCACNGTATGGATAGCGTATTCTGATGAAAAAATAACTGTCAGTAAAAAATTNAATCTNACNGAAAGAAGAGATGTCAATATAATATTATCCTCTATAAATTTATTGAATCTATTAAGGATAAATTTAAAAAAGAACTGAGAGAGAAATNGTCATTCTATTAAAATAACCATCTCTTCTAATAGTATCATTAGTAATATTTTGACCAGGAAAAATATCTATAGGACCCCACCACCANGACCAGTTATTATGCTCTGACGAGTANCCTTGAAGNAGATAACCAACTTTTAATGAAATATGTTTTTTACCGGAAGATTTTTTNATTCCTATNGANGGNCTCCAAAAAAAACCNCCATTTGTTGATATATAATCTTCTGNTCCAAAATCTTNTCCAANNGAAAATCCNATTTTATTTTCNGCAAANAGTNTAAANNNAGATTGTCTATTTAGGGGATANATATCATAAAAATTTTTAAGATAAATNGGNACAAAATTTATCCTATCAATCATAAAAATACCTGAACCAAGTCCGAGATTAANGTGTTTATTATTNAATAAACCTTTTGAAATAAATGCGCCAGTATTTGTACTAAAATTTCCAGTATTTATTCCTAATTCAATATTATTCCAACTCTTCTTAGTAAATTCATAAAATTCAGAATATCTATTAATTTTTAGTTTAATATTTCTATCAGAACTTATATTTAAAGTGTCATTTAATCTGTAGATAAAAAAAGAAATTTTTCCAGATTCAGAGTTTCTTATATCACTTTTTGAGTAGTTTATTAATTTTCCCTTATACTTTACTCCATCTAAAATTAATAAGTCATTTTTTTGAGCATTTAAAGAAAAAGATAATATCAGAAAGGTAAAAAATATTAAAAGTCTCATTTATTATAGACTATTTATAGGTATAGTACTAATATACTCTATCTCACCAAGTTCACAATCATAATTATACTGGTGAAAACCATCAGAACCAATTACCATTAAAACATCCATAAAAGGAATCACATCTATAGAACTTATATCCTCAAAATGTTTAATCAGTTCAATATTTTCAAGATTTGAAATATCAAACATCTTCAGACCATATTCACCTTCAGTAATAAATAAACAATTATCATCTACTCCTAATCCATGCGGATTTATCATAGAATAAGTTTTAAATAATTCAGGTCTCACAAGGTCTGATATATCAATTATATCTAATTGGTTACTAAAACCTTGACACTCAGTACCACCTCTAAGAGTAACAAAAGCGTAGTCACCTTGTACAACCACTGGATCGCAGCTTGTCATATGCTCATAGGTAGAAACCCATTCTGGACTTTGTTTATTATCTAAATTGTATATATGCATTCCACTCTGAGCTCCAATAAATAAATTTCCATTATAGGGAAATATTGTTTCAATACCCCATCCCAAATTAACGTCTTCTTTATAAACTGGATTTTGTTGATCGGAAATATCATAGGATTTGAGAGTCCATGAATCAATAGTATATAAATAATCATCAACAATTGTAAATCTAGCCATTGAACCACCAATTCCAGTATTTGAATCACCACCAGCACTAAATGAAGTCTCTCCTCTTCCGCCAGATAACCCCAAATCACTTGAAGATTCACAGCTAACTAATACTATTATTAAGATTGATATATACTTTTTCATATTTAATCGTATGCTAATCCACAATTATGGTTTTCAATAAATTCTTCTTTAACTTCTTCGTTATATCCTACAATAACTCCTTGTGTATCATCATATAATCCTTGGTTTATATAATAATTTTCAAAATTATTTTCTAATCTATTTACTTCAACTATCGAATTAATATTAGAAATATCAAATACCACTAAATCTAGATAACTATCAGCATAAAGATAATCTCCCTTTGTAGCAATATCATAGTTTCCAGGTAACACAATAAAAGAAATATTAATAGGATTAGAAGTGTTTCTATTATCAATAATATGAATTCCTTTTTTAGTTTCACTAATAAATAGATACCCATCTTTATAGTTTAATTTTCCAGGATTATTTATTTCACGAGAAGCATCAAAACTAACAGAATCTCTTATAGATTCCATTGAACTATATATAGGGTCATAAACAGTATAGGTTCGGTAATAATCACATGTATCTTGACAAGAAAAAAGAAAGAAAGAAAAGAAAAAAAATATGTAACTTGTTATTTTCATTTATAACTTTGAACGCCTAACTCAAAGTTATAGTATTAAATATTAATTAAATATTAATAAATGGATAAGATAGAAATGGTAATGCCCAAAATGGGTGAAAGCATTATGGAAGGTACCATTCTAAAATGGCTTAAAAAGGAGGGAGATATTATTAATGAAGACGAGTCTGTTCTTGAAGTTGCTACTGATAAAGTAGATACTGAAATACCATCAACTTGTTCTGGTAAGCTATCACAAATTTTAGTAAAAGAAGGAGATATAGTTAAGGTTGGAAGCCCAATAGCATTAATTGAAACTGAAAGTAGTTCAAATAAAAATAAAGATGATATTGATTTTGCTACAAAAATTGAAAATAATTTTAGTGATATTAAAAATGATATTACTGAACTACCTGAAATTAAGGATAAAAAGAAAATTGATTTAAAATCTGAAAAATTCTTTTCCCCATTAGTTTTAAATATTGCCAGTAGAGAAAACATAAGCTTATCAGATTTAGAAAAAATTAATGGAACTGGTGAGAATAGCAGAGTCACTAAATATGATCTGCTTAAATTCTTAGAAGATAAAAATCATATTTCAATTGATGTAAGTAATGATATTGAAATTGAAAAAGAAATAATATTAAAAGATGGTGAGGAAATTATTGAACCTGATAGGGTTAGGAAAATTATTGCAGATAGAATGGTTCAATCTAAAAGAATATCTCCTCATGTTACTTCATTTGTTGAAGCAGATATTACAAATGTATTTAAAACCAGAAAAGAAATTAAAGATAGTTTTTTACAAAAAAAAGGTCTTCCTCTAACATTTAACCCTATATTCATAAAATGTGTTAGTCAAGCACTAAAAGATTTTCCTATGATGAATATCTCTTATCAGAATAACAAAATAATTAAGAAAAAGCATATTAATCTTGGAATTGCAGTTGCTCTTGAAGATGATAACTTAATTGTTCCAGTACTAAAGAAT
>NZWZ01000054.1 GCA_002701745.1 Flammeovirgaceae bacterium | reverse complement strand
AGGAAGTTATATTAATGGTAACTATGAGATATCAAATACCTATAATGCAATTCAATCAAATTTATCTTTTTATCTATCAAATGAATTTTCTCTTTCAGATAAATTTAAAAGTATATTAGGCCTAAGAGCTGAAAATTATAATCTATATTATACAGGTCAGAATCAACAAGGAGATATTGTATATGATGATGAAAATATTCTAGGTGAACTAGATTTATTTCCATCGATAAATCTTATTTACGGACTTAAAGAAATGTCAAATTTGAGATTTTCACTATCCAGAACAATTGCAAGACCTTCATTTAAAGAAAAGTCCATTGCTCAAATATTTGATCCAGTAACCTCTACTACATTTATTGGAAATATTGACATTCTACCAACAAAAATTTTAAATTATGATCTAAGGTGGGAATTATTTCAAGAGGATGCTCAAATGTATGCTATCAGTTTGTTTTATAAAGACTTTACAAATCCAATAGAACTTGTTGTTTATAATGGGGCAAGTCCAAATGACTACACTCCTAAAAATGTTGATGAAGCAATAGTTTATGGGTTGGAGCTTGAACTTAGAAAAAATCTTGAATTTTTAAGTGAAAACTTATCTAATTTAAATTTAACATTTAATACATCAATAATAAGATCGGAAGAGATTATGGATGAAAAAGANTATGAAGGAAGAATAAAGTCTGCAAGGTCGGGTGAAGTTGTAAGTAGAAAAAGAGAACTTCAGGGACAGTCACCNTATCTAGTCAATCTAGGGTTAAACTACAATTCAATTAATAATAATTTTGAAGGGTCATTAAATTATAANGTNCAAGGTAAAACCCTTCAAATAGTTGGTGTTAATTATGTTCCAGATATTTTNACAGAACCTTTTAATAGTCTNAATCTAAATTTCAATTATAAATTTGGAAGAACAGGNAATTTAAAATTAGGACTTGGAATCAAAAANCTCCTAGATGAAAAGGTTGAAAGTTANTANTATACAAACGATATTAAATCAATTTACTCTAGTTTATCTCCNAGAAGAGAATTTAAGCTAAGTTTTGGAATCAATTTTTAAACTTATAACCTACACCTTTTATGGTGATTATAAAATCTTGCCCTAATTTTTCTCTTATTTTCCTAATATGAACATCNACTGTTCTTGCAACAACATGAACATCAGCACCCCAAATATTTCTGAGTAAAGATTCTCTANTAAACACCTTTTTTGGATTAGTCGCTAAAAAATGTAGTAACTCAAATTCTTTTTTTGGAAAAAAAACTTCATTTCCATCCACTTTGACTACATAACTATCTTTATCAATTAATAAGTTTTCAACTTCTATAACATTCTTACTNTNATCTACTGATNATTTTCTTTTATAAAATGAATTGATTCTACTTAATAAAGCTCTTGGNTTTATAGGTTTGGTAATNTAGTCATCACCTCCAGCATCGAAGGCAGCTACTTCAGAATACTCCTCCACTCTCGCAGTTAAGAATAAAATAAAGNTTGACTGAAACTTTTCTATCTCTCTTAATTTACGACATGTTTCAATNCCATCAATTTCAGGCATCATTATATCAATTAAAATAAGATCNGGGTTATATTTAGAAGCTATATCAAGACCTTNNTTTCCNGAAGATGCAGTTTTTACTATATAACCCTCAGATTCAAGATTATACTTAAGAAGTAATAGAATATCCTTCTCATCATCNATAGCAAGTATCTTAAAATCTGATTTTNNCATANTGNAATTTAACCCGATTTAAAATATTTAATATCAAAATTTAATCGAATTTTAAATTATTAATTTTTTGNTTAAATACAGTTAATTTTTAATTAACATTAGAATAATTAGATACCTCAATNACAAAGCTTCCAAAGTTCATCTTTGCCTCTAACTTCANAGGTATTTTCTTATCATCATCTGTTAACCAAAATTTTACAGCATCCTCTTCNTCAAATAATTTATTTTTAGGAATAATTGGTGCNAAAACTAATGAATTATATTCACCAATTTTTGTTTCTATNGTGTCTCTCCTTAAGAACTTCATCTGATAACTAAATTTCTCNTTGTTTTCGAAATATGGAATTTCAACTAATTCTTTAGATGCAGTCTCTGAATAATCTAGAGATCTCAGATATGCAAGACTTGCTATCCAATAATTCATAAAATAGGATCGAATTATTTTTTTAATATCATCNTCAAAATGTAAATATTTNAATTCTACAAATTCTTTAGTTTCCTTATCTAATATTTCAATTTGAACACTATCAGAATTTTCCACNAAATTTAATATTTCATTCTTTCTGTATTTTCCTTCNAGAAGGTACTTATAGAATTTTTTTGGTTCTANCTCTTCCTCAGTAATATANACCCCCCATTTGTCTCTNACAGTAGTAAATAAATCAAATACTCCAATNGACTTACCGGTAACGTCAATCTTAATTGTTTCCTCATTATCAATACTATGTAAATTGGTATCTGTAATCATCGAAGCTTCGCCTGCATTGAATATNCCAAATGAAACAAGGAAATCAACTTTCTCTCCTGGAATAACTTTATAATCTTGTGAAAAAGANTANAATGATAAAAAAANTAATAAAAAAGTAGTTAGAGTTTTTTTCAATTAAAAANGTGTTATAAGTAGCAAAAATATTAAAATAAGATAATGTAACTACCTATATTTGAAGATCTTTAAGTTAATTTTTATTAAAAATTACTAAAAATATTAGNATTTAAATTTTATACTACTTATTTTAGCAAAAATTAAACAAAATGAAAGAAACAAAAGAAAAATCAAAAGCTCTCAGTTTAGCAATCGANAAACTAGAGAAAACATATGGTCAAGGAACCATAATGAAATTAAGTGATGAAAATATTGTTAAAATTCCTAGTATCCCGACTGGATCCCTAAGCTTAGACATAGCTTTAGGAATTGGCGGATTACCTAAAGGTAGAGTAATAGAAATTTATGGCCCAGAATCCTCTGGTAAAACTACTTTATCGATGCACTGTATAGCAGAGGCACAAAAACAAGGAGGTATTGCAGCATTTATAGATGCTGAGCACGCGTTTGATAAAACATATGCTGAAAATCTTGGAATAGACACTGAAAACCTACTAATCTCACAACCNGACAACGGTGAACAAGCACTAGAAATTAGTGAACAACTAATTAGATCTAACGCTATAGATATCATTGTTATTGACTCAGTAGCTGCNTTAGTACCTAAAGGAGAAATAGAAGGAGAAATGGGAGACAGCATGATGGGACTTCAGGCTAGATTGATGTCGCAAGCACTAAGNAAATTGACTGGNGTAATTCATAAATCAGGTTGTATTTGTATATTCATTAACCAACTAAGACAAAAAATCGGTGTTATGTTTGGGAANCCTGAAACAACTACAGGAGGAAATGCTCTTAAATTTTATTCTTCAGTAAGGCTTGACATNAGAAGAATTGGTCAGATTAAAGATAGNCCAGACAGTATTAACGGTAACAGNACNAAAGTAAAAGTTGTTAAAAATAAAGTTGCACCTCCGTTTAAGGTAGTAGAATTTGATATTATGTATGGCAAGGGTATATCAAAGTCAGGTGAAGTATTAGATCTAGGAGTTGAACTGGAACTAATTCAAAAATCTGGTTCGTGGTTCTCATACAATGGAGAGAAACTTGGACAGGGAAGAGATTCTGTAAAGACTATTCTCGAGGACAATCCTGAATTAATGGGAGAGTTGGAAGGACTGATAAAAGAAAAATTAGCTAGTTAGATCTAATTGCCTCCACTGGGTCAAGATTGGAAGCAAATAGCGCTGGCAATAAACCAGCAAGGATTCCAATTACAGATGAAATAGTTACCCCCAGAATTACATTTTCTAAAGATATTATCAGGTCAAATGTTCCAAGATCTGGTAATGTCAATAGGAAAACAAAAAATATTCCAAAAAGACCACCAAAAATACTTAGGAAAGAAGACTCAAATAAAAATTGCATCAAAATAAAGTATTTCTTAGCTCCAAGAGATTTCTGAAGTCCAATTATTGGTACTCTTTCTTTAACTGAAACAAACATAATATTTGCTATACCAAAACCTCCTACTAGAATTGAAAAGCTACCAATCACCCATCCAGCAATACTAATTGTACCAAAAATTGTAGAAACAAAAGAAGCTAAATACTCAGGTCTATTTATTGCAAAACTATCATCTTCTATGGGCTTAATACCTCTTTTTGCTCTGATTAGCCCTCTTAATTCATACTCTAAATTAACAAGGCCTGGATCTTCATCACCATTCCCTTTAACTCTTAAAACAGCATTAGACCCTTTCCTTCCCACTTTANAAATTTTCTTGAAGCTGTTAAANGGTATNAACATTTGTCTATCAAATGAGTCTCCNGCTCCAAAAGACTCNCCNTGCTCTTTTGTNACCCCAATAATNGTNTANGANTTTCCTTTTATCTTAAGTTGNTTTCCNATAGCAAAATCAGGTGTCTTAAATAAATCTTCCATTATTTTATAACCAATAATTGCAGCATTTGANCCTGTTAGCGTTTCATTCTCAGTAAAAAATCTACCAGCTATAAATTCCCAGTCACCGAAAAATTGGTTTTCAAAAACAACGCCATTTAGATTATCAATTCTGGAACTATTATTTGAATACTTGACATTAACTCCTTCTCGAGAGGTAAGAATTTCAACAGCCTCAGCATTTACTAGATTATCTTTTAAAAATTCATATTCTCTGTATGTTGGCTCCGGCCTCCTAAAGAATTTCCACCACTCATAGCTTGGATTATTAAAGTCCCAAGGCCACTTTTCGACTCTAAGGTTATCAGTGCCCAAGAAACTCAAATTATCTTTTATGCTTTTTTCNAGTGAATCAACGGTTGATAATACTGCTATAATTGTAAAAATACCNATAGTTACACCTAAAAGTGAGAGAACTGTTCTTACAGGATTTGCTATTAAAGCATTGAATGAAAAGACAAAGCTTTCTTTTAATAGCCTTAAAAATAATTTCATAAATTAAAAGTATGTTAAACTAATTAATTAGTTTTGCAGACTCCAAAACTAAGGTAATTTTATTAAACTAATATGAAACTTTCTGAATTTGATTTTAAGTTAGCCTCAACAAGAACTGCACTTCATCCAGCCGATAACAGAGACGAATCTAGACTGATGGTCGTACATAAGAAAACTGGCAAAATAGAACACAAGCAGTTTAAAGATATAATTAAATATTTTAGTGAGGATGATGTATTAGTACTTAATGATACCAGAGTCTTCCCAGCAAGATTATATGGTCAAAAAGAAAAAACTGGTGCAAAAATTGAAGTATTTCTCCTTAGAGAACTAAATCCTGAGTTAAATCTATGGGATGTCTTAGTAGATCCTGCAAGAAAAATTAGAGTTGGNAATAAGCTTTATTTCGGAGATGGTGAATTAGTTGCTGAAGTGATTGATAATACCACATCAAGAGGAAGAACAATTAGATTTATACCTGAAGACAGCGAAAAAAACTTTTATGATATTATTCATGAGTATGGAGAAACACCTCTTCCTAAAGAGATAAAGAGAAAAGTAGATAAAAAAGATGAGGAAAGATTTCAGACCGTCTATGCAAAAAATATTGGAGCTGTTGCAGCACCAGCAGCCGGACTTCATTTCACTGAAATTTTACTTAAAAAATTAGAATTAAAAGGTGTTCATATTGTAAACATCACATCTCATACTGGTCTCGGTACTTTCAAAGATATTGATGTTGAGGATCTCACAAAACACAAAATGGATTCAGAAAACTATGCCATACCCGAAGAGACTGCAATAGCAGTTAACAGAGCATTAGATAANAANAAAAGAATCTTTGCTGTTGGTACCTCAAGNATGAAAACTCTTGAGACAGCTGTNACTGCAAATGANAAACTTAAATCAAAAAGTGGCTGGACTGATAAATTTATATTTCCTCCTTACGAATTTAAAATCTGTGGAGGTATGATTACTAACTTTCATTCACCAAAGTCTACCCTTCTGATGATGGCAACTGCATTTGGAGGNTTTGATAACATNATGAAAGCTTACAANGTTGCTATCAAAGAGAAATATATGTTCCATACNTACGGNGACGCTCTACTNATAATTTNATTATTTATGACTAGGTCTATAATCTTGATGGCAGCAGGTACCGGAGAGAGAATGAACTCAGNCATACCTAAACANTTCATGGAAATTAATGGCNTNCCAATCATNATACATACATATNAANTATTTAAAGAGATTGAAAANCTCAATATTTATATTGTATTACCAAGCNTAGATTTCGAAAAATGGCATAAATATATTTCAGAATTCATTGATGAAGACACTAAACTAGTTAGAGGTGGTGANCANAGNAACATATCAGTTAGAAATGGAATAAATGAAATTATATCAGATGATGGATTTGTGGGAATNCANGANGGAGTAAGACCTTTCATCACAACACATTTGNTAAATAAATTATTTANTGAAGCTGAAAANNACGGAAATGCAATTCCTTTTACTAATACCATTAATTCCATGAGAAAAATTGATGGAAATAAAAACTTTTCNGTTGATAGATCGAAATATGTTCAAATACAAACTCCTCAAATTTTTAAGACAAANCTCATCAAAGAATCTCTANACAGTATACAAGAAAANAACTANAAAGATGAAGCAAGTTTAATTGAAGAAATTGGTTTAGATATTAATCTGGTTGAGGGAGAAGAAGAAAATATAAAAATTACAACTAAGAAGGATCTAACTTATTTTAATTAATACTCGTCTTCATTAAAGAAGAAATCATCTTTNGTTGGATAGTCNGGCCAAATTTCTTCGATGCTTTCATACGGGGCGCCATCATCTTCTAATTCCTGTAAATTTTCAGTTACTTCAGCAGGAGCACCAGTACGAATNGAAAATTCAATTAACTCATCTTTAGTTGCTGGCCAAGGNGCATCTTCTAGGTGATTAACAAGTTCTAAAGTCCAGTACATCTTAATAGATTTAAATTATTCGCAAAAAGAATACTTTTATAATTAAAAAATCAAATAAAAAACGATTTTTTTTTCTAACAAAATAAAAAATACTTTTACATATAAATTTAAAAATCAATGAACATTATATTTTATCTGTTTCTAGCACATCAAATTTTAATAAATTNTTTCAATAATGAGAATATAAAAATTATTGGTGTTGGAGANATGATGATTGGAACAAATTTTCCTAATAATTCTTATTTGCCAAAAAATAATGGAAATGATATTTTAAAAAATGTTTCAGAAACAATAAGAGAAGCTGATTTAGCATTCGGAAATTTAGAAGGGACAATTCTTTCTGGAGANGGTGAAGTAAAAAAATGCAGTGATCCAAAAAAATGTTANGCTTTTAAAAGTCCAGACGAATATGCTAAACATTATAAAAATGCAGGGTTTGATATACTAAGCCTAGCAAATAATCACATTAATGACTTTGGAAAGACTGGAAGGTTAAATACTCAGAGAGTATTAGAAGAAAATAACATTTACTTTTCAGGAACANTTGAAAAGCCATTTACNATTTTCACAAAAGATAATGTCAAGTATGGATTTGCATCTTTCTCACCTAATAAAGGAACTATTCAAATTAATAACTATGANAGAGCTAAAGAAATNGTAAGTCGATTAGACTCATTATGTGATGTNGTTATTNTTTCATTNCATGGGGGAGCCGAAGGATCAAAATATAATAGAGTTACAAAAGAAAGAGAATATTTTTTAGGTGAAAATAGAGGTAATCCTCATGAATTTTCAAGAATNGTAATTGATTCAGGTGCAGACTTAGTATTTGGACATGGACCTCATGTACTAAGAGCNGTTGACATCTATAAAANAAGATTTATTGCATACAGTCTTGGAAATTTTGCTACATACGCTAGATTTAATCTTTCGGGAAATAGAGGTCTAGCTCCTCTCATAGAGGTTAACATAAATAAAAAAGGCGAATTTTTAAGCGGAAAAATTATATCTGCAAANCAGATAGGTTTAGGTGTACCAGTACTAGATAAANATAACGAAGCAGCAAAAGAGATTAAAAGATTAACAAATTTAGATTTCCCTAACTCAGATCTAAAAATTAATGATTTTGGTGAAATATCCTTAAATAATTAATTTCTGAAATTTGAATAAAAATCCTCNAGAATATTTGAGAATGTTAAAAAAAATATATTTTTGCACACGAAATTAATATTATGGCAAATCANAAATCTGCAATTAAAAGAATAAGGTCTANCGAAACNAAGAAACTTAGAAATAAGTATCAACATAAATCTACTAGAACNGTTATAAAAAAATTAGAACAAGAAACTAAAAAAGCTNCAGCTGTAAAAAAATTACCTGAAGCAGTCTCTATGATCGATAAACTTTCTAAAAATAATATTATACATAAGAATAAAGCTGCCCACTTAAAATCAAAGCTTACAAAAAAAGTTAACAGCTTAAAATAATTATCCTTGAGGGGTATAGTTCCATTAATAATAATATCTATTTTCTTATCAATTGCATATTATCTATACAATTCAAGTTTAGAGTATGATAAATATTCAGTTATTCTGGAGGAATATAGAAAAGAAAGAAACGACTTTTTAAATAATTCATCATCTTCACCACTAAAAGGTTCTGAATACAAACTATCATATTACGATCCAAATGTAAATTTCAAAGTAATAGCTGTTGTATCTCAAAATGAAGAGCCTGATACAATCAAACTAGCAACTTCAACAGGGAATGTTGAAAGATTTTTAGACTTTGCTTATCTAGATTTTAAATTAGGGAGATCAAAATACTCATTACCAGTATATAAATATCTAGATGGAATAAATCAAGGTGATTTGTTTTTTTGTTTTTTAGATCAAACTAATAATACCTCAACTTATCCAGGGGGAAGATATATTGATATTGAATTTGAAAATGCAAAAAGAATTGAGTTAGACTTTAATAAATCATACAATCCTTATTGTGTCTATAATGAGGAATATAGTTGCCCTATACCTACAAGAGATAACTATA
>NZWZ01000004.1 GCA_002701745.1 Flammeovirgaceae bacterium | reverse complement strand
CCTCTCTTTTATCAAGAGGGGTATTTAATTTAAAAAAAATAAAAAAGGGAAATGATTATACATTATTTTTTGAAAAAGAAACAAATAGACTCTCTCATTTTATATATGAGTCAAGTAATTATGACTATTTAATATGTAGTTTTTACCCAGAAATATCCTTTAAAAAAGTTGATAAAAACATTTCATATGTTGAAAGACAAATTTCTGGAACAATTGAGTCCAGTCTATATATTAGTTTTTCAAACAATAACTTTCCGGTTGATTTGGTTAATTTAATTGTAGATGTTTTTGCGTGGCAAATCGATTTCTTTAGAATAACACCTGGAGATACATATAATATCATTTATACTGAAGAGGTAATAGATGGTGAAGTTGTTGGGGTTAAGGATATTAAAGCAGCTAGGTTCACACATAATAAAAAGCCATTTTTTGCTTTTAGCTATGACCAAGGCCTGGGAAATGATTTTTTCGATGATCAAGGAAAAAGTCTTAGGAAAACCTTTTTAAGATCCCCTCTTAAGTTTTATAGAATTTCTTCTAAATACCAGAAAAAAAGATTTCATCCAGTGCTTAAAAGATACAGAGATCACTTAGGCACAGACTATGCCGCTCCAAGAGGAACATCAATATTTTCTGTAGCTGATGGAAAAGTTATAGAGGCTAGATACACAAGAAACAATGGTTATTATGTTAAGATAAAACATAACAATATTTTTTCAACTCAGTATTTACACATGTCAAAATTTGCCAAAGGAATTAAACCGGGAAGATTAGTAAAACAAGGAGAGATAATTGGCTATGTTGGTTCCACGGGTTTAGCAACAGGCCCTCATGTGTGTTTTAGATTTTGGAGGAACGGAAGACAAGTCGACCCATACAAGCAAAATGATCTACCTCAAGGTGATCCTATTGATCCTCAGCACTTAAGTGCTTTTAATTATGTAAAGGAGAAATATTTTGAAAGGATTAAGGTTTAATGATTTTTTATCTTTTCTTCAGCTATTTTTGCAATATCTCTTAGTACTTTGAATAAGAAATCTATGTCTTGTCTTTCTCTTCTATGATTAACACAGTTTATCCTTAATACATTCTCATTATTAATCTTTGTTCCCGAAAGAAAAATCCTTCCGTCCTCTTCAACCATATCTGTTATCTTTTTATTTAGTAATGAGTCTGAAACTTTTGGAGAGTTGCTTAAATATTTAAAACATAAAATAGATAATTCCGGGTAGTGTAGAGGTTGAAAAAGAGGATCTTTTTTCGCTATTTCATATGCATATCTAGCCATATCAATATCATTGTTAATACTTCTTTTTATTTTGCTATACCCAAATGTTTTGATAGTCATCCATACCTTAAGTGCTTTAAAGTCCTTAGATAGTTGTATGCTATAGTTCATGAGATCATCTCTCTCTTCAATTTCTGTTCCGCCCTGTAGGTATTCTGGAATTAAGCTAAATGTTTTTTTTAAGTGATCTTTGTTCTTGACAATAACGCAAGCAACTTCAAACGGAACAAATAGCCATTTGTGAGGATTTATTAATATTGAATCTGCTTTATCTAACCCTTTAAATTTTTTCTTATAAGAAGAAAGGCTCGCCGCCGGACCTCCATATGCTGCATCTACCATAAACCATAAATTAAAATCCTCACAAATTTTTGATATTGCGTCTAGTGGATCAATAGATCCAGTATTTGTTGTCCCCGCAGTTCCAATTACCCCTATTGGTAAAAGATTTTTGTTTAAATCTTCTCTGATTTTCTCTCTCAATAATTTTGGCTGAAGCTTAAATTCATTATCAACCTCAATTTTAACTAAATTATTAATTCCTAAACCCAAAATGTCCATAGCCTTATCAATACTTGAGTGGGATTCTGTAGAAACATATATTCTCATTGTCTTACTCCCGTATATACCATCTTTGTTGATTGAATTATGTCCTTTAATTTTTCTTATAATGGCAATATTCATAAGGTTTGCAACAGAACCTCCACTTACAAAGACACCTGCATTTTTTTTGTTATAATAACCTATAAATTTTGAGATCCAGTCTATACAGATTTTTTCAATTTCTGTATTTGCGGGTGCGCTATGCCACTTTAGATTATTTTGATTTAGTGCGCTCTTTAAAAACTCTCCTATAATCCCTATTTGATTTCCACTTCCTGTTATGTAACCATAATAATTTGGGCTTGGATTAAAATTGGAATATTTAAGTAAATTATTATCAAGATGACTGAGAACATCTTCTGGTTTGCATTGTTTATTTTTCTCTTCTAGGCTAAAAACTTTTTTAATTTCTGATGGGGTTTTGTTCTCATAAATTTTTTCTCCTCTTATTTTTTGGGAGTACCAACTCTCAATCATTTTATTTGATTGGTTTACTAAATTTCTGAAAGTCCTTTTAGAAAAATCCATTTTTATTAGTTTGAATACTCCTTTCTTGTAGGTACAAAAACATCGATCAATTCACAATCTGTTAATGCCTTACCGGCATGAGTTACGTTTGATGGTATAACACAAACCTCATCTTCTTTTAAGGTTTTTATTTTATTGTTTATTTCCAATTCAAAGGTTCCGCTTTTGACATATAAAGTTTGTTCGTGAATATGCTCATGTGGAGGAATTGTACTTCCTTTTTTAACTTTCCAAAATGCTAGAGTCATATCTTTCCCATGAACAAACTTTCCTTTAAAACCAGGAATTATTTCTTTACCTAAAATATTCTTTAATTTATTTATCATTTTTCTCCCAATATCTTTTTAAACCAGCAACGCTCATATAAGGTGGATTAGCTGCGTAATATTGATTTATTAATTCATCGTTAATTTTTACTGCTTGCATTTTTTTATAAACATATTCATTAAATTTTTTAGTTAGAATTTCATCATCCAAAAAAATTTTTCTTTTTTCATTTATCCATAATGACCAATCGGATAAAGCTTCTCTAAGCTCATCAATATGACCTTTTATATTTTTATGTTCACCGAAATGAGTGAGATACATTTTTTTTGGGTTTTCTTTTTCGAGTATTTTGAGACTATCCTCCCATTTTTCTAAATCAATATCTGGTGGTGGACAAGCAGGAAGAACAGGCCCGTTGTGTATTTTGGCCCCTGCTACATCACCAGTAAAAATAACATCATTAAAGCCCCAAGCTATATGATGGCTTGCGTGTCCAGGAGTATGCAAAGCCTTAAACTCTAAACTTCCTATTTTAATTATTTGTTTATGATCAACTGATATCACTTTTTCTGAGCTAATATCTTCGACACTTCCCCACAACCTATCCATCTGATCCCCATAAATTTTTGTTGCCGATGACATAAGTCTTTCAGGAGAGATAAGATGTGGAGATCCTTTGGGGTGAACATATATATTAGCCCCATTTTTTGCAAATTTCCAAGCTCCACCAGAATGATCAAGATGAATATGGGTTACCAAAACGTTTTTTATTCTATTAATATCTATATTGATTTTATTTAGAGAGTTTTTGATATTATCATAATAAATAGATGGACCTGTTTCTATAAGAACAAGATCATCATTGTCTTTAATCAAAAAACATCCTATTGCGGCTTTTTCATTCAAAAAATTTATATCAATAATTTTAATCATATTTACTAATATTATTTAAGTATTTATGTTATCAAAAAAATCTAAAGATATTTTTCAGGATTATATGCCAAATAATATATGTTTCGGGTGCGGAAATAATACTAAGGATGGACTTCATATTAAGAGTTACTGGCAAGGTGAAATGGCAGAATGTATTTGGACGCCAAAAACTATTCATCAGGGATGGAGAGGTATTATGAATGGAGGTGTAATTGCAACAGTTATAGATTGTCATGCAATGGGGGCCTCGATGGCGTACGCCTATAAACACGAAAATAGATCTTTAGGTTCTTCACCAGAATATAAATATGCGACAGGCACCATGAAGATTAAGTACTTAAAGCCAACACCTAATGATACTATTAAATTGAAAGCGAGAATACTCTCATATTCTGAAAAGAAAGTTCATATTTCATGTGAAGTCATATCTAAAGGAAATGTTACAGCTATTGGAGAGGTTGTGTCTTTTAGGGTATACGACAGTAGTAAAAAAGAGTCAAATCTTTTTCAGGTTTAGTTTCCTGCTGCATAAAGAATGCCACCTAAAAGTAGCTTAATAAACCTTTCATCATGATAAGTTTCTCCTCTATGTCCTAGGCCTGTATAGAAAGATCTTCCCCCTCCAAATTCATGATACCATGTTATGGGATGATATTCTCCGTTTTTTCCTCCATCATAAGAGTCTTCTTCTAAATTAAGCAGTTCGTTTATAGAAGGATTTAAATCTTTAAAGTTGTACCATTCATCTTCAATTTCCCACGTTTTATCAAGATGACTAGTTGATATATGATTTCTATCAATAGTTGTTATTGTTGCTGGTTGAATTTTTGGGTGATCTAAAAAGTAAGCTCCTACTAATTTTCCATACCATCCCCAATTGTATTCAGTATCGGTTGCTGAGTGAATTCCAACATAACCCTTTCCGTTTTGTATGAAGTTTTTCATTCTCTCTTCTTCCTTCTCATTTAATACATCTAAAGTTGTGCACAGAAAAATCAAAACATCACTTTTCTTTAAAACTTTATTAGATAAATATTCTGAGCTGTTTGTGTGGGTTACATTAAAGTTATTTTCTTTCCCAAGTCTTGTAATAAGCTTTACACCTTCTTTGATAGCAGCGTGGTGTACATAACCTTGCGTTTCAGTTAAGATTACAACTGAAAATTCATTTTTTTTTGACATGTTCTCTGTCCGTATGAATGTTTTCTCTTTTTTTTGGGATAGAGATAAAAGAAGCACTGTTAAGAATATTTTAATAATCATTTTTAATATTAACTTTATAAATATAATGAAATTTAGAGTTGTAATATTTTNATTTCTATTCTCTTTTGCTTGCGAAACNCAAGAGCCTGAAGAGCATATCTCGTGGAAAAAAAAGAGATACGATGCACTTTTTNCAGATGATGGATATCTAAATATTGCAGGACTCTACCCAGTTCAGAATGGCAACTATTTAATGGGTTCAGGAGAATCTAACGATATTAAANTTCCAGCTGATTTACCTGAATTATTAGCTAAAGTAAGTCTTGAAGATTCAATAATTACTTTCGACTTTAATTTACCAGTTATCTTGAATGACACCTTGGAGGTAGAANGGTTTTCGTATAATTTTTATGATATAAAAAATTCTTTTTCATTGGGCAGTTATGTTTGGTTTGTTCATTTAGATTCAGGATCTAAGGCTATCAGAATTAGGAATTTAAATCACCCNNTATTAGATACTAAGTTGNTNATTGATTTTTTCCCTTACTCATTAGATTATGTTATCCANGGNAGATATGAAGAATATGATACACCTAAAGTTTTAAGCTTCAATAATATATTAGGAGATAGNTATTTAGATACTATTCCTGGTGTTATTTATTTTAGTATTGGTAACAAAGATTTTTCTTTTGAGCCAACCATATCTTCTTCTGGAAAATTTTTTGTTGCGTANGANGATTTAACTAGTGGGNATGATACTTATGGAGGAGGAAGGTATTTGTATATTCTTCCTGAAGATGAAAATAATAACGTAATCATTGATTTTAATAAATCTNTAAACCCACCATGTGTATTTTCAATATTCACGACNTGTCCTGTTCCTCGAAAAGAAAATAAGTTGTCTATAAAGATTAACGCTGGAGAAAAAAACTATAATGGCNTTCTCTTTAGTAGTGTCTATNAATAAATTTATCTATATTAAAGATTATGTTAAGAAGAAATTTTATCAAAAANTCAGTTTTATCGNTTCCTCTTTTAGCTTCTGTTCCAGCGATAAGTTTAGGTAGTTCTTCTCTGCAAATAGGATTAGCTCAATGGTCGTTACACAGAGCATTACAATCAAAAAAAATAGATAACCTTGAATTTGCTCAAATAGCTAAAGAAAAATTTGACATTAATGTTGTCGAATATGTTAATCAATTTTTTTTCGATAAGGCTAATAACAAAGAATATCTTGATCAACTCAAAACTAGATCAGAAGATGTCGGAGTCAAAAACCTTCTAATTATGATTGATGATGAAGGGAACCTTGGAGATTTAAATAAAAGAAAAAGACTTAATGCAATTGATAATCACAAGAAATGGGTCGAGGCTGCTAAACATATTGGATGTGAGCATATTAGAGTAAACGCAGCAGGCAATGGTTCGGAAAAAGAAGTTTCTATGCATGCGACTGAATCGCTTCAGGTATTAGGTGATTTTTCTAAAGACTATAACATAAATATAATTGTTGAAAATCATGGTGGTTATTCATCTGACGCCAAATGGTTAGTAGATGTAATAAAAAACACAGAAAGAAATAATGTTGGGTCTTTACCAGATTTTGGAAATTTTTGTATTAGATCAAAACCAAATAGATTATCCTCATGGGGAGGTTTAGAAGGTTGTGCTGTAGAATACGACAAATATAAAGGTGTTAGAGAGCTTCTTCCTTACGCAAGAAGTGTTAGCGCTAAATCATTAAACTTCGATGAAAATGGCAATTCTATTGAGATAGACTTCTATAAAATGATGAAAATTGTTAAGGACTTTGGTTATAGAGGGTATGTTTCTGTAGAGTATGAAGGAACAAGCCATACAGAAGAAGACGGGATCTTATTAACTAAAAAATTAATGATTGATGCCTGGAATAAGGCTTAATCTTTTTTGCTATTAATAAAAACACCACCCATAATTAGAGCCATCCCAAATAGTTGAATAGCGTTTATTATTTCTCCATCTAATACTCCAAATATTATTGCTACAATTGGCATAAGATATGTAACCATTGAGGCAAAGACTGTATCCTTTATTTTTATCAAATTATAAAAAACTATAGTTGCAATAGACGTGCCCAAAACTCCAAGAATAAATACGTATCCAAACTCCAACGAATAATTGTTGAAATTGTTGAAATGTGATAAAAAAGGAGTTAAGTAAAACAATATATACACAGTAATTGGAAGAATAGAAACAATAGAAAAACTAGTGATAGTAATAGGCTTGAGGTGGTTTAGATGATATTTTACAAGATTGAGATTAATTCCGTATAGAAGTGTTGCAGCAACAACAAACAACCCAAATAAGTCAACTGAAAACCCGTCTGATTTGTTAGAAAATAAAATAAGGAGTGAGGTTCCTATAAACCCAATAACTAAACCTATGATGTTATTTTTTGTTGCTTTCAACTTATAAAATAACACCCCTACAATTAGTGCAAAAAAAGGTGTTAATGATGTTAAAACACCAGACGTTGCGCTATCGATTTTTGTTTGAGCTATAGGATATAAAAAATATGGTAGAACATTGCCAACTATTCCTGAGATAAATAAAATTAGGTAATCCTTTCTTTTTATTTCTTTTAAGTTTTTTGCAAGAAACGGAAATAAAACAAAAGAAGCTAGTGTTAGTCTCAAAGCTCCTATTTCAAAAGGATCTAGTTTAATTAGCGCTTTCTTTATAAGAATAGGTGAGCTTCCCCATATAATTGCAAGAAGAATCAGCAATGCCCATGCAATTAAATTTTTGTTTTTCATGTGGAGGCACTTACTTGTTTATTATTAAAAACTTCAGAAATTTCATCTAGCACGTTCAATGAATAATCTAACGACTCACTTAAAATAAGTTTCATTCTATACTCTTTAAAATTTTCAATTGCTCTAAAATAATTTGTGTAGTGTCTTCTCATTTCAATTAATCCAAGTTTTTCTCCTTTCCACTTAATCGAAAATTCAAGGTGTTTTTTTACTACATTGATTCTCTCCTCAAGATTAGGCTTTGATATAAATGTGCCATCCTTGATATATGATTTGATTTGATTAAAAATCCATGGATTTCCAATGGCAGCTCTTCCTATCATAATGCCATCCACCCCATACTTTTCTTTATATTCATTTGCCTTTTCAGGAGAGTCAATGTCTCCGTTACCAAAAATAGGAATGTTTATTCTCGGATTATTTTTTACTTGAGCTATATAGTCCCAATTTGCAGTTCCCTTATACATTTGTTTTCTTGTCCTGCCGTGAATAGTTAGAGCTTGAATTCCAACATCTTGTAATCTTTCAGCGACCTCTACAATTTTAATAGAGTTTTCATCCCACCCTAATCTGGTTTTAACAGTAACCGGAATATTTACCTGCTTGACTATCTCAGCTGTCATTTTTTGCATTTTATCAAGATCCAATAATATTCCGGCGCCGGCGCCTTTACAAGCTACCTTCTTTACTGGGCAGCCATAGTTTATATCTAAAATTTCAGGCTTTGCTTGTTCTGAAATTCTTGCTGCTTGTTTCATGGATTCAATNTTATCTCCAAAAATTTGAATTCCAATTGGCCTCTCCGAATCATAAATGTCTAGTTTCTGAACGCTTTTTTCTGCATCTCGGATTAGACCTTCNGAAGAAATAAATTCCGTATACATTAGATCTGCTCCGTTTACTTTACAAACTGATCTAAACGGAGGATCGCTTACATCTTCCATTGGAGCTAACAATAAAGGGAAATCGCCTAAATCTATATTGCCTATCTTCATAAAAAGCTTTATTTTAACCTTTTAAAAACAATNCACAAAGAAAACCAATAATGAATAAACACTTCAAAGAATTTATATTTATTATTATTTCTGTTTCTCCCTTGTTTTTAATGAGTTTAGTTTCAAATTTAGTTGAAGCACCAACAGAAATATCATACGAAGGTTTGGATAGGAAGATGTTGTTNTTNTCAAATTCTTTTCTTTTGTTCTTCTTNCTGCTTCCTTATTTTGCTATCAGAAAAAACAGNTCCTATTCTATGAATTTATATAGNATAAANCTTATCCCGATATTTATAGTGATAGCTTCAACATTGTTTTTTATNATTTTAAANGCACCTGTAATTGAGTGGAATAAATCTNTTTCTTTTCCAAGTTTTATGTCATCTTTTGAGTCCTGGGCATTGTNGAAAGAAAAGCAACTAGAGACTTTAACAATTTATTTGGTTTCATTTGATAATAATTTTGAATATATAATTGGAATTGTTGCNATTGCANTTATTCCTGGCTTCTGTGAGGAGTATTTTTTTAGAGGNATNNTACAAAAGAATCTAAACTTCATTATTAAAAATCACCATGCAGCTATAATAATTAGCTCTTTATTATTNAGTGCNTTTCATCTTCAGTTTTATGGNTTTTTTCCTAGNTTGTTTTTGGGAATTTTTTTTGGNTATCTATTTTACTGGTCAGGAAGTTTGATATATCCGGTAATTGCTCANGCGNTTAATAATTTTTTAAGNCTAACTGTTTTTTATGCAGCAAGCAGNGGTGTCTTCGGTGAAAATTTTGACNTATCTGTTAANTCATCNCCTGATATACCATTANCTGTTATAGTTTTATCAATTATTATTTTCATATTTTTATTAAGTGTTTTGAANGAAAAATTAAAAGAAATTCATGAANCGNGCTAATTTAAAAAGAAGNGTTTTGACAGGNATGTTAGGAGGNNCTTTGCTNTTACTTTCTGCCTTANATGAGCTTTCTTATCTTTCTGTTTTTGTAGTAATTATTTTTCTTTCTTCANGAGAGTACTNCAAAATACTATCGAANAATGGGTTTAAACCTAATTATAATTTAGGNGTCTTTTTGTCNGTAGTTATTTTTGTAACAACATATTTTTANACTAGTAATGAAAGTTTAATNGGNATACACTTTGTTCTTGTTCCNATACTACCTTTAGTCTGCTTATCNGCCTTATATAGTTCNGATAATNANCAAACACTTTCAAATGTATCAGTNACATTTTTTGGTATTTTATATATATCGCTTCCAATCTCATTGTTAAATTTTATNGTTTTTAGNGATTATAATTATAATTCAATNTANCTAATGGCTACTCTATTATTTTTNTGGACTAGTGAATCNGCAGCTTATTTTGGAGGATCTCTTTTTGGGAAAAAAAAGCTTTTNGAATCTGTNTCNCCTATGAAAACCTGGGAAGGAGTTCTTTTCGGTCTCNTNGCTAANGTANTATTAGCTTATTTAATNCANGAATATGTATGGNGCTNTTTTCAGTCATTAACCTTTTGGNTNTTCTTTTCAATTGTTGTGTTAATTTCTGGGGTNTTTGGAGATTTATTTGAGTCNTTGCTTAAAAGAAACTTTAATTTAAAAGACAGTAGTAATAAATTACCNGGTCATGGTGGCTTTTTAGATCGTTTTGATAGCTTCTTCTTTGTAATTCCTTACGTATATTTTTATNTAAAAATTATAGATCAGATAACTTAAAATTGTANNTTTACATAACTAAACCCAAATCAAGATATGAGTTATAAAGAACCAGCTCCTATCATGCATGANAAGGACCCTCTNGANTCTATGATGAAGAGGTTTCATGTTGCTGCTGANTATTTAAATCTNGANGAAGAAGTNTATANTGTCNTAAAATCATCCGTAAAAAAAATTATTGTNTCNNTACCTATATCNATGGATGANGGNTCTATAAAAGTTTTTGAGGGNTATAGAGTAATTCATTCNAATATTTTNGGNCCCTCTAAGGGAGGGTTACGNTTNGANCCNAACGTTGATTTAAATGAAGTNACTGCATTAGCNGCTTGGATGACATGGAANTGTGCTGTAGTTGATATTCCTTATGGTGGTGCTAAAGGAGGTNTAAANTGTAATCCAAAAGAAATGAGNCNCTCTGAGTTNGAGAGGTTGACAAGAGCTTATACTCAGGCCATGCATGANGTTTTTGGNCCAGANAAAGATATTCCTGCCCCNGATATGGGAACNGGTCCAGATCAAATGGCTTGGTTGATGGATGAATATTCTAGGGCAAGAGGAANNACNGTTAATGCTGTAGTAACTGGNAAACCAATTATTCTAGGTGGTTCTGTTGGAAGNATNGAAGCTACNGGAAGAGGTGTAATGGTTTCAACTTTAGCCGCNTTAACTAAAATGAAAATTAATCCNTTCAAAGCNACAGTTGCAATTCAAGGATTTGGTAATGTAGGTTCGTGGGCCGCCCAATTATTAAAAGAAAGAGGCTGTAAAGTCGTTGCAATTTCTGATATATCTGGAGGTTATTTCAATAAAGATGGTATTGATGTTGGAAAAGCTATAACTCATAAAAATGAAAACAATGGTGTTTTAGAAAACTTTGATGGAGGAGACAAAATATCTAATGATGAATTATTGACGTTAGATGTCGATGTACTTATTCCTGCAGCCATGGAAAATACTATTACTGAAAAAAACGCAAATAAAATTAAAGCTAAATTAATTGTGGAAGGAGCTAACGGTCCAACATCACATGAGGCAGATCCTATATTAGAAAAGAAAGGTGTTATAGCCGTCCCTGATATATTGGCAAATGCAGGTGGCGTTATTGTTTCTTATTTTGAATGGGTACAAAATAGATTAGGATTTAAATGGACAAAAAATAGAGTTTATAGAAGAAGCGANTCAATAATTAAACAAGCTTTCAANAATGTTTTTGCAATTTCTAAAAAATATAACATTTCTTTAAGAACTGCTGCNTATATTGCAGCAATTGATAAAGTTTCTAGAACCTANAAGTATAGAGATGGTTCTTTTACTTTCCAGAAAAATGGTGAGGACTCATAAAGAAGGAAAAAANTTTTTAACCGTTCTGCTAATAGTNTTAATTATAATTAATGCTAGNGTNTTTGTTTCCAATCAATCTCTCTTGGTCTTTACNTCTTTGGTTTCTTTTTTNNCATTTCTTTTTTTCTTACAGTTTTTTAGACANCCAAAAATTAAAAAAACTTTAGACGAAANNAAAGTTGTTTCTCCNGCAAANGGAAAAGTAGTNTTTATTGGNNAGGCTGAAGAAACTGAGTATTTTAAAGAAAAAAAACTTCAAATTTCTATATTCATGTCTCCATTTGATGTTCACATAAATAGANATCCAATATCTGGGACTATTCAATATTACAAATATCATAAAGGAAAGTATTTAGTNGCATGGCATCCAAAATCAAGTANCAAAAANGAAAGAACAACNACAGTTATTGAAAACAAGAANATAAAATTATTAGTTAGACAAATAGCTGGATTAGTTGCCAGAAGAATAATTAACTATTCTAAAGTAGGTTCAAAAGTTGACCAAGCTAGTCAGTTAGGTTTTATTAAGTTTGGATCGAGAGCAGATATTTTCCTTCCTTTAAGCTTTAAGCCTTCAATTAAAGTTGGCGACAAAACAACAGGAGGTGTTACGATTCTTGGGAGTTTAAATTAATTTTTCCTCAATAATTTTAATAATTTTTTCCAGGTACTTTTTATCTGTCTGGTCAAAAGTATTTATCTCGGCGCTATCAATATCTAATACTCCAAATGTCTTGTTATTTTTAAAAATTGGTAAAACTATTTCAGATTTAGATTCAGAGCTGCATGCGATATGACCTGGAAACTTCTCTACATCTGGTACAAGAATTGTTTCTCTTTTTTCCCAAGTTGATCCACAAACTCCCTCACCTTTTTTTATTCTAAAACAAGCTACAGGTCCTTGAAAAGGTCCTAAAATGAGCTCATTGTTCTTAACAAGATAAAAGCCTACCCATAACCACTTAAATGTCTGATGAAGCGCAGCTGAAACATTTGATAGTATAGCAACTATATCTTCTTCATCTGATATTAAACTCCTTATCTGTTCAATAATACTGATGTATTTTTTCTCTAAATTTTGCTCTTTTGGTTCTTTAAATTCATGCATGATTAAAAATTGTATATAGTTTATTGTCTCCTATTTTTTCATATTGATCTGTATCAAATTTAGGGGCTTTTATTCCTTCTTTAAATGTTTTATTTGAAACAAAAACTCTTGCCTCATCCCACAGACCTTCTTTTATAAAATTATTGAGGGTTTTAGCTCCTCCCTCAACAATTAAACTTCCAATTCCTTTTTCTAAAATATCTCTAAGTATATGCTGTAGCTCAAATGATTTATTTTGTATAAAATTTTTATTGTTAGTTTTTTTATTTTTTTCTTTATTATATATCAAAACAGCTCCCTTGTCTTTTAAAAGTTTTGTTTTTGATTTTAATTTTTGATTTGGATCAAGAACTATTCTCACAGGGTCTCTTCCTTTCCAAGACCTCACGTTTAGTGAGGGATTGTCAATATTAGCAGTGTTTACTCCAACTAATATCCCTGCTTCTTCTGATCTCCATTTGTGAACTAACATTCTCGATAACTCGTTAGATATCCATTTTGATGAACCATCTTTTCTGGCAATGAAGCCATCCTCAGTCTCTGCCCACTTCAAAATTATATACGGTAAACCAGTTATTTGATTTTTAAAAAATCGTTTATTTATAATAAGCCCTTTCTCCTTTAGTATATTTTCTTTAACTGATATACCGTTGTTTTTTAGTTTTTTAATTCCTCTTCCATTTACTATTGGGTTCTGATCTAGATTTGAAATTATAACTTCTTTAGGTTTGTGTTTTATAATTTCATCTGAGCAAGGAGGAGTTTTTCCGTGATGACTACATGGCTCAAGATTTATATAAAAGGAGCTTCCTTTTAATTGTGATTTGTCTACAACTGAATTTATTGCATTTATTTCTGCATGTTCTTTGCCATACTCTTTATGATAACTCTCACCTATAATTTTTCCTGCTTTTACAATTACACAGCCAACCATTGGATTTGGTGAGACATTACCAAGACCTTTATTTGCAAGATAAAATGTTCTCTCTATGTACTTTTTGTGATTATCTTTCATCTTTATTATTAATCTTCATGCAATCAAATTTAATATACGCTGAATTACTTAAAAAGGTAAAAAATTATTCTGATAATGAGTTAAAAAACATATCATTAAAATATCTCTATCTCAAATTTAATTTATCAAGTTCTGATTTACTTATAAATAAAACAGTGCCGTGGAACAAAAAAACTCAAGAAGAATTTAAAATTGATATAAAAAAATTGACTAATAAAATACCAGTCCAACATATTACTGGTTCTGAGTTTTTTTATGATAGGGTTTTTCATGTCTCTGACAAAACATTGATTCCTAGACCCGAAACAGAAGAACTTGTTGATGTTATTATAAAATCTGAAAAAAGTAATCATAAAAAAAATATTCTTGATATTGGGACAGGCTCAGGTTGTATAGCTGTAACCCTAAGCAATCATTTGACCTCTAATGTTATTGGTTTAGATATATCTAAGGCAGCAATTGATGTCGCCAATAAAAACAATGCCTTGACTTCTAATAAAGTAAGTTTTATTACCTCTAAAATTGAGAACTATATTCCTGAAGAGCCTTTTGATATAATAGTAAGTAACCCCCCATATATACCGAAATCAGATGAAGACAAGGTAGATAAAAATGTTTTAATTCATGAGCCTCATAGAGCATTATTTGTTGGCTCAGACCCTATATATTTCTATAAAATAATTCTTGAATTTTCTAAAAAACACCTTAAGAAAAATGGTTCAATCTACTTTGAAGTGAATCAAAACTACATTGGCCAAATTAAAAATTTGCTGATGGGTTATGATTTTGATATAATAAAAGATTTATATGGACACAAAAGGTTTGTAGTAATAAAAACCTAGAATTTTAAAATCTTAATCTTATTCCACCCAAAAAATTAGTTGTTGCTTGTGGATAAAATCCAGCGCCATCACCAGTTATAATTTTCCCCTCACTATCAGGGTATTCGTATGTATAATAATAACCCCTATCAACAAATTCTTTATTAAATATATTATTAACAAGTCCATGTATTGTAATTTCAAAACTTTTTTTAGTTTCTATCCTATATTCAAAGTTTAAATCACTTATAAAGAAACTCTCCAGCTGATCTTGATTTGAAATAGTACTGTTCAAATTACTCATGTATTGTTTTCCAACATATTTTGATAAGAATGAAATCATAAAGTTTTCTGAAGGCTCATAAACAAAAGCATTTCCGACAATAGTACTAGGAGAAAATGATAGTGGTGTGTTTCCTAAGTTCTGCAAGCTTCCATTTATAGATGCTCTAAAATCTCTGTTTTGATTTGAGCTAAATGATGCGTTAGGCCTTAATGTTATTTTTTTATTAATTGAAAACTCAGCATCTATCTCAATGCCTAATCGATAACTTTTTCCACTAGTCGCTCGAATCGGAGCCCCAACATCATCAATTGCCCCAGTTAAAACCAATTGATTTGTGTAATTCATATAGTATAAGTTAGAGCTTATTCGAAATTGATCATTTATATATCTCCAACCCATTTCAAAATCATCTAATTTTTCAGGAGACGAAACTCCATTTTCAAAATCATTCCTGTTTGCTTCCTTATGTGCTCTTGCATAAGAAATATATAGATTGCTCTCATCTCTTAGAGAATAAACTAATCCAGCTTTTGGATTAAAGAAATTATATTTTGCGTCTACATCAATAGGAACTCTTCTAGATGTAAGACCTTCAGTTTGATATCTAACAAAACGACCCTGAAGATCTAAATAACCTGATAACTTATTGTGAATATCAAAGGTTGCTTTGGAAAAAATATTAAAATCTTCTTTTTGTGAATCACTAAAGTAATAACGATCACTTATTGATGAGCCGTTACTCAAATTACTTCCCCATATTACTTCTCCAAAATGATCTCCCGAATAATTGCTATAGGAACCCCCAGTAATAAGATCCAACCTGTTCTTATTGTAAGAAGTGTTAAGGTTAATTACATAAAAATCATTATCCAACCATCTTCTGACTATTAAATCACTATTATCTTCAATTATATAGTTAAAATTTGCAGCATCTTCTTCAGTTTTAAATTGCTCAAAAAATCCTTTTCCCTTAGTATAATTTAATCCTAGGTTAGCAGACCA
>NZWZ01000003.1 GCA_002701745.1 Flammeovirgaceae bacterium | reverse complement strand
GTTATTTATCTCTCTAACCTTTGACTTTCCTTTATCAAAAGATCCAAGGCTAAATCTATTAGGAGAAGATCCAGGTCTTTTAGGAGGTTTTACTCTACTTAAAGTCTCAGATAGAAAAAGGTCATTTACATTAATTAGATAAGAACCATCTTCATCTGCTAAAATTTTATGAGAGGAAATTATGGCATGACTTGTGTTTGCTTCTTTAGATTTAGATAATGGATTATCTTCATCAAAATAAAAATTAGTATTTGGAGCAACAAATTCTAATTTATTGTAATACTTATGAATCTGAAATATTACATCAGCACCGTAGGCACCTCTAAAGCTACCTGCTTCAGTTACACCATCTGCTATCTGAGAGAAATAAATAAAATCTTTATCTAGTTGATCTTCAGTAATTAACATCTTAAGTTCACCAGAAGATGAGTCTTGGAAAATNGTAAATAATCCATCTATAGTGCTACTAGATTTAGTTAAGTCTTTGATAGATTTTTCTTTTTTGTCTTTTTTATCTTGAGCAGATAGAATTTGAGTTATGCTCAATAAAATAATTAGTAGTAAGTTTTTCATAATTGTTGTTTTTTCAAATTTAATTTTTTTTAATTAAAATACTCTTTTGATTTTTCTTATTCTCTTAATGTAATATTCTTTTATTAGCTGAGTTTCAACNACTCCCCTGGAAGAAGATGCATGAATAAAATCGATATCAGTTGGATTATTATTATTAGAAATTAGACCAACATGAGTTACTTTTCTTTTACTCTTTCCGAAAGCAAAGAAAACTAAATCACCTTTTTTTGTTTTTTTCAATGAAACCTTTTTTCCTAATTCTATTTGCTGGCCAGTCGTTCTAGGAATTTTCATTCCTATCGACTCAAAAGATCTAACTAATAACCCTGAACAGTCAATACCTANTTTATCATTACCACCCCACTTATATGGAGTCCCTATATAGGTTCTCGCCTCTCCAATCACAGAATTAATATTGTTTTTTTTGGTAATACTTTTTTGTGATATACAGCTGGATAAGAAAATACATAAAATAATATATAAAGAGTTTTTTATCATTTCTCTAAAATTAAAAATAAATCTAAATTTTTTGGGTTATCATTTTCNAATGAATAATCATTAGTAGTTATAGANGAAACNAGTGAATTGTCATTAGCCTGAAGTTTATTTCTATTCATTCTATTTAAAAATTCATATGGTATTTTATAGAGAAAGTTTGGTAAATATTTTTCCAAATTAAAAACATCTAATCTCTTAAACTTCATCACAGATTTTTTATTATCATCATAATATTTTTTGATTTTATCATTTCCNTAAATACCCTTCATTATGATTTTTTTAAAATTCNTTGATGCCAAATCAAATAGCTGNTGAGATGTATACTCTCTAACATGCCAGGGNTTTCTTGTTAATGTCATACTTATATTTGGAGTCGAAATAAGAGCTTTTCCTCCAGGCTTTAAAATTCTATGAATCTCTTTTATAAATAACTTATCATTTTTAATATGTTCAATTACTTGAAAAGATATTAAGGTATCAAAAGATTCATTCTCAATATTTTTAAGTGGAGGGAACGATGACGAAATAAATTTTTCATTGGGATACTTTCTGGAAAGCCTTTCTGTTACTTCTGAGATTTTATCAATAGCGGTAAAAGATTTAGATCTTTCTAAAATTATGTCAATACCTCTTCCCTCACCACATCCTAGTTCTAAAACATCACCAGACATATACTTTTCAGCAAATACATAAGCACTCAGAAGTCTATGATGTAATGGATTATCTGAAAGTATTTTATCAGATGTTATCTCAGTAGTATAAATTGACATAATGTAAATTTAATATGAATTTTCTCTAGTGAATTAAAAATCTTATAAAATGAATATGAGTCTAATATCTAAATATTTATTTTAATTTTGAGTCAATAAAATACTAACACTATGAATAGTCAAGATATTATTTTTGGCACAAGGCCAGTTTTAGAGGCTATCAAATCAGGTAAAACAATTGAAAAATTATTTCTCCAAAAAAATTTATCAAAAGAGATTTTCAATGAGATAAAAAATAATCTTAAAAACAGAAATGTCAATATATCATTTGTACCTAAAGAAAAACTAAATCGAATTACAAAAAAAAATCACCAAGGTATAATATGTTACATATCACCAATAACCTATCAGCCTCCTCAAGAGATAATTCAAAGATGTTATGAGTCTGGAAAAGATCCTGTAATTTTAATTTTAGATAGAATAACCGATACCAGAAATTTTGGAGCTATTTCAAGAGTTGCTGAAGCTTCAGGTGTTGATGCAATAATAATCCCTGAGAAAGAATCAGCTTTGATTACAAGCGAGGCAGTCAAGTCATCTGCTGGAGCAATAAATTATGTCCCCATATGTAAAGTAAAAAGTTTAAAAAATATTACGCAAGAACTAAAAGATAGTGGGCTTAAGATTATTGCATGCACTGAAAAAAGTGAAAAAGACATCTATTCCATAAAATATGAAGGCCCAATAGGTATTATNCTTGGATCAGAGAAGGATGGAATTGCCCAAAATTTAATTGATCTGAGTAATGAAAAAGTAAAAATTCCTATGCTTGGAAAAATTGATTCATTAAATGTCTCAACCAGTTCAGCAGTAATCTTATATGAACTTATAAGACAAAGAAATTAAATTGATTTAAGGCCCGTAAGATCAGAACTACTCCTTATTTTTTCACCCATTCCATCTAACAATTCAATTCCATATTTTTTACATACAACAGATTCTGGAATTTCAGTATTATGCCTATCTCCACCATTAGTAAAAATATCGGGCTTTATTTTCTCTAAACTTTTGCATACAGTTTTATCAGTATCAATTGATAGAAATACTTCATCTACCCACTCAATTGCTGAAACTATTTTCATTCTGTCTTTCTCATCCATGAAAGACTTACCTTTTTTTAGCTTACACTGTTGGTCATTATTAACAATAACAATTAGATAATCCCCCATCTTCTTGGATAACTCCATATACTCCAGATGCCCTACATGAATAGGATCAAAATAACCGCTTATTGCAACTTTCTTCATAAATTATAAATAAGGGTAAATATATGCCATATATATAATATTTTTGAGAATGAATATACTAGTATTAGGTTCAGGAGGAAGAGAACACGCAATAAGTTGGAAAATTTCNCAAAGTGAAAAATGTAGTAATCTATACATTGCTCCTGGAAACGCTGGAACAGGATTAGTCGGAAATAACTTATCAGTTAATATTAATGATTTCAAAGAAGTTAAATTAAATGTGATTGAAAAATCTATTGACTTAGTAATTGTTGGTCCGGAAGAACCTTTAGTAAGAGGTATTGTAGATTTTTTTAAGTCAGATGACGAGCTAAAGCATGTGAAAGTATTTGGACCTAGCTTTAAAGGAGCTAAGCTTGAAGGAAGTAAAGATTTCTCTAAAGAATTTATGTTCAGAAATAATATACCATGTGCAAAGTCTAAGACTTTTAATAAAAATAACTTATCTGAAGGAATTTCCTTTCTTGAAAAAATTAATCCTCCATATGTACTTAAAGCTGACGGTCTTGCCGCCGGGAAAGGCGTTCTTATACTTGATGATCTTGAAGAAGCAAAGAGCGAGTTATCAAAAATGATCCTTGATGATAAATTTGGCGATGCAAGTAAAAATGTTCTGATAGAGGAGTACTTAGATGGAATTGAAGTTTCTGTATTTGCAATTACTGATGGCTACAACTACATTATTTTGCCTGAGGCAAAAGACTACAAGAGAATTGGTGAGGGTGACACAGGCTTAAATACAGGTGGGATGGGTGCAGTATCACCAGTTGATTTTGCTGATAAGGAATTTATGAAAAAAGTTGAGGATACTGTAATTAGGAGGACAGTTGATGGCATAAAAAAAGAAAAATTAGATTATAGAGGATTTATTTTTGCAGGGTTAATGAATGTGAATGGTGAACCCTATGTAATTGAATATAATGTAAGAATGGGTGATCCTGAAACACAAGTTGTAATTCCAAGAATTAAAAATGATCTATTAAATATTTTTATCAAATGTCTTGACGAAAAAATTAATGAAGTAGAATTAGATATAGAAAATAATTTTACAACAACTGTAATTTTAGCTGCTGATGGGTACCCAGAATTATATAAGAAAGGAGATGACATTAGAAACTTAGAAGAATTTTCAAATTCTAAAATTTTTCATGCAGGAACAAAAAAAGAAAATAATAGAATTTTAAGTAATGGAGGTAGAGTAATAGCGTGTACTGGTTATGGAGAATCTTTAGAGGATGCTCTTAAAAATTCATATAAATTGGCAGATAATATTTCATGGGATAATAAATATTTTAGGAAAGATATTGGAGAAGATTTAAAGTAAAGTATTTGAAAAATATAGGTATAAAATTATTATCGTTAGTATTATTAATATCATGTAACCAAGATAGTATCTACACTAACTATTTTGATTTTCAAGATGATGAGTGGTATTCAGACTCATCTATTGTGTTTAACTTTAATTCCCAAGATGAAATAGATCTAAATTTCAATTTAAGATTATCATATTCAAATGAATACCCATACCAAAACATTTATACATCTTATTCACTATTAGACTCCTCAAAAAATATTCTAAAGTCAGAGATGATAGAATATAAGCTATTTGATAAAAAATATGGGTTTCCCCTAGGATCTGGAATATTTCAAGATTTTGTTTTAGATAGCTTAATTATTCAATCAATTTCATTAGATAAAAATTCTGAATATATATTTTTAGTGAAACATTCTATGAGAGAAGATAAATTAAATGGAATAAGCAGGATTGCTTTAGATATTAGGAAAAACTAATTTCATTGATTCTCCTCCTCTTCTTCTATTCTATCAAATAAAAAAGCGATAGAAAATCTCATTGTTTCAGCTAATGGATGATCATTTTTGGGGGTAGATAGATAAGAAAAATCGACTCCTAAATTATTATATTTTATACCTAATCCTAAAGTTAAAAACCTTCTTCCACCTTTATCCATATTCTCAAAAAAGTATCCACCTCTGAATGAAAAGATTTCTCTATACCAATATTCTAAACCAGAGGAAATAGTAATTTCTTTTATCTCTTCAGAAAAACCGTCAGGAGCATCTGAAAATGAAGAAAACATTCCTCCAAGTACTGATCTATTTGGATTTTTACCTTTTTGAATAGTAGGTTGATTAGTTAAAGGATCAATAATATAATTACCATTATTATCTACCTCATAGATTGGAGGAGAAGGAACCATAAGTTTATTTAAATCAAGTGCAAAAGTAATGGAGTTATACTGGTCTAAAAATGTTTTCAGAGATGAGCCTATTCTAAAATTAATAGGAATAAAGTCTAGACTCTTTGAACTTCCGTATGTGATTTTTCCACCAATATTTGAAAAATGAGATCCAAAAGATAACTCAGAAGTTCTATTTGCCAATGTTATTTCNCGATTATAGTATAANCCAAGATCTACNGAAAAACTATTTCCAGCTTTAGCATCAGAATAANTTGAGATACTTCCAGTNAAATTNGACCAAATATATCTNGTNGTACCACCAATTGATAAATCATTAGTTANTTTTCTTGAATAGGTAAATGCTGTACTAAGTTCTTTGGGATTTTCTACTCCAAGTGACATACCCTGATTATCAGTTAATTGTATCTCACCCAAATCAAAATATTTCATCGATAAACCTATAGTTTGAANGTTATCTAACTTGTAAAATCCAGTTAGGTATGATACAGACATATCGTCGACAATTTTACCAAGCCATGGGACATAAGACATTCCGAAACCATACTTTTTATCTATAAATGCAAGCTTAGCATTATTCCAATGTACCGAGTTTACATCTGGTGATGTAGCAACTCCCGTTTCACCCATGGCAGATCCCCTTGAATCGGGAGAAATTAAAAGAAAGGGAACAGCCGTTATAATTGGTCTTCTAGAAGTATCTTGACCACTTAGAATTGGAGCTTGAGAAAATAAATCAAAACTAAGAAGAAATAAAAACAGCAAACTTATTCTAATCATAATTTCTTAAAAATTTTATTGTGTAAAGTTACTTTTTTTCCATTTGCTAAATTATTGACATGCAATTTATATATATAGATTCCTTGAGGCAAAGGATAATTGTTTAAATCATTACCATTCCAGTATATATCTTCAACTACTAATGGTGAAAATTCNTAAGTATGAGTATAATTATATACTTTATTNCCTCTCAAATNATAGATTTCTAAATTTACAAATATTGATTGGTCTTCTTGTGGAAGTTCAAATTTAAAGGTTGTATAATCANTAAATGGNTTTGGAAAATTCATAACATTTTTAANATTAAGTCTATTATTTTNACCAATTATGAATACAACTGAATTTGANGATAAATTATTATAATTATCAGTAATTTTTATTTCAATTTTATGTCTTCCAGANCCTAAATNTCCTAGTGGNTACCTTATTATTCCNNTTTGGTAGTCATCTTTATTNTATGTAAAATAATCATTTAAGTGAATGATTGTTGTGTCATCAANTATNCCNATCATTTTTTGNTANGAATTCATATTTGTTAAGTTTAAACCACTTTGATCGTAAGCCTCAACAATTAAAAGTGGAGACTTAGAAACTTCGTCNCCAGAAATAAAATTCATNTCATCGATAAAAATATTAATTTCAGGCCCCTCTTCATCAGAATTAAATTGATTTGATGTCCCTCCAATTATGAAATCAGAATGATCAATCGCTTCATGAAATGAAATAGTATCGGTCGCGAAAAGATTAATTCTACCTTTATCAAAATTATAATCAATATTTACAGGAACAGTAAATTCAAATGAAAAAGCTCCGTTGATTACACTAGAATAACCCTTAAAAATAATGTCATCCCATTCATTAAAATTATAAGGANTACTCTCATCACCTAAGGTTTTGTTTAATGAGATCTTATCAAATACTTCAGAAAATACTTCACCATTAAAATTTTTAATTTTTTCATTATTTTGATCTACAATATCTCCTGTGATAACAACTTTCGCTCCAGANTTTAAGGTATCAATATCATTAATTAATATGTTATATTTTGGATATATTAATTTTAAAGAAGGATCACCTAANAGNGCAAAATTTCTGTTTATAGGACCACTAAGGCTATTGTTTTTTGTATCAANAAAAATATCACCAAGACGTCTATATTCATNATCATTTTTTTTGAAAACATTTTTATAAAATTGATTATTTAATCTAAAATTAGTTTGAGAAAAAACAGGTCTAGTTGTAGTAAGTAGAGCAATTGCACCACCATTTCTTTTATTTAATAATAACTCTCCACCAGATGTTATTAGAGGGTCATCAAATTTACCAAATTCACAAGTAGCAGTAATAAATAGTGGAAGCTTTGATCGATTATTCCAATTATAGATAGAATTATCATCAAGAATTTTTTCTTCTGTCCAAAAAAACTCATTTCCATGACCAATATAATTAACAATTAAACTGCCTTTTTCAATCGCCTCATCAACTTTAAACTTTGTTTGAGGAGAAACTTTAATACCATCAATTACCTCTTGCTTGAAATTATCAAGATAAATTTTTCTAATATTATATTCTGGATTTTGTTCATTTAATAGATTAAAATGATTTTCAGCATCATTCTGATGAACATTGTTATCTCCATCGTCAGCAATTAAATATATATTTTTTTTCCAATCACCTTTAACTTGATTTTTTTGAGAATATAAATAAAGTTTATCTACATAGTCTTTTGCTTCTNAAATGTTATTACTTGGGATACGCCCNATGCTGACTTCAAGATCATGATCTCCATTTAAATTTTCAATCCAAANTCCTTCATCACTTNCTAAAAACCCAAAGTAGTCATCAGAAGAAAAACTATATATATTATTGGAGGANTTATATGACTGATATATAGGAATAAAATTNGTATTATTTGGNACCCTATATTTGTAGTCGTANGAGCAATCNCCAAATAGAATAACATACTTTAATTTTTTACTAGATATATTATAAATATATTTTATGAAATTTCTGATTGATGATATATCCTGATTACCTGACGAGAATTGATTATAAATATCATTAATATTAGTAATAGTTACGCTCAAACCCTCTTGCTCTCTAAGAGCTTTTATTCTTTGAGCTTCCTGAAAAAAATTAGAATGAGTAATAATTAATAGATCGGGATTAATAACATTAAATATATCTGAGTTCTCTAATTTCTGTGAAAAAATAGGATAGATCAAATCTTCTAAATCAAAAAGTATATTTCTACTGAATGCACTATCATTTTTTATAACATAATATTTCTCATTTTCTTTAATTGTTTCAAGCTCAGTTATCTGGTAAGGATTTGAAATATTCCAAAATTTTAAATTATTTTTTCCATCCAAGTCTAGATCGTGAGCTTTATTTGTTGAAATATTATATTTTCTAAAAAAAGATTTATTCTGAGGAAGAGAATAAAAAAATAAGTTTGTAAATAAAGAATATTTTAATTCTATTTTCCCAGTTACATCTATATAATCCAAATATGATATGGCAGAATTATTTCCAGAATATTTAAGATTAATTAATCCACTATTAGGTAAATAATTAAATTCCGTATTTTCAACTTGCCTTAAAATTTTATTACCGTATATACCTTCTTTAATAGTATTCATTTCAAAAGTTGATAACTCGGAATTATCTACACTAACAGTAAATGATGAAGGAACAGTCGATCTTGATACAAGACCAAACTCTAAAAAAACCTTTGAATTTTCAATAAAAAATTCGAGAAGTGGAAAGTTTATAGAGTTTCCTGGTGAGAAAATTTCACCGTACCAATATCTTCCTGACTGAATAATATTATATAAGTCATTTTCATATCTATAATTAAAAAATACATCATTAACTTCTTCATCATAATTTGTAATAGATTTCTCTAAATGTATTCCTCTAGATATATCTCCATTTATTTTTATAAAGTAATAGGCTGTGTCTGTATATATATTTTTTTCTGTCTTGACTTTATTTGATTCATAATCAAAATAAATTTTATCAGGAGATTGNAAATAAAAATATATAAACTCATTATCATCAAATATATCATCAGAATTTCCATAAATTTTTATTTGAATTTCTTCGGGATTTATCTTATTTGATTCAGAGTTTAATTGAGGTAGTGCACCATTATATCCCGATCCATAAACTTGTATTTTATTAGGATCAATATTATTTGAAGAGATATTATTTTTTTCTAAAAAATTTTTATCAATTTTAAAAATACCTGATTCTACTACACCAATTTTATACCAATCACCATTACTCAAAATAGATGCTTGAGCAAACAAACTATTTGAAACAAANGATAAAAGAAAAAAATATATATAACGTAATTTCATTTGAATAAAATCAAATAATACTATAACTGAAAAAACTTATTATTATTTCAAATATAACCGTGTAATTAATGCTTTTGACAAAGAATAAATAACATAAGAAAACACTATTAGAAATAATATTGAGTGCCCATAAAGAAGTAACAAAACAAATGGAATTAAAAGAGTAATGTATTTCTCTTTATTTCTTTGAAAATCAAAACTTTTAAATTTGAAATTCATGAATTTAATATTTGATATCATTAAAAAAGAAAAGAAAAGTATTAATCCAATAAAAAGTTCTTGGGTAATTAACGAGGTGAAAGGTCCATTATAACTTGATATAGATATAAAAAATAAAGCATTGGCGGGTGTCGGTAAACCTTCAAAAAAATTATTATTTTCATCAGCTAAATTAAACTTAGCTAGTCTGATTACTGAAAAGATTAAAATAAGAAATGAAAAATATTTAAGATCTGTATCAGATAATTCAGCCATATGAAAAAAAAGAACTGTTGATGGTAATGCTCCGAAAGAAATTAAATCAGCTAATGAGTCTAACTGTTTACCAAATTCAGAAATAACATTTAATCTTCTTGCAAAGAATCCATCTAAAAAATCTAATGCAAGACAAAAATAAAATAGCAATAATATTGATGAAATACTCTCACCATTTAATATATTAATTATACAATAAAAACCTACTGTAAGATTTAATAATGTAAAAAAGTTTGGGATATTATTTTTCAATTTAAAAAAGGATTATTTTTTTTCTCTTCATCTATAGTTGTTATTGGACCGTGACCAGGGAAAATAGTATCATTATGTCCCAATAAAAATAGCTTATTTTTGATACTTTCAATTAGTACATCATAATTACCTCCTGGTAAATCAGTTCTCCCTATCGAGTTTCTAAATAAAACNTCTCCACTAAAACATAATTTATCTTCTCTAAAATAAAAACCTAAATGACCTGGTGAGTGACCAGGTAAAGATAAAATTTCAATAGGTATATCTTGAAAATTTAATTGAGTTGTCTCGTCAATAAGTTTTACATTTTTTTGATGGGAATATTTTTCAAAACCAAACATAGATGCATAGTTTATCATGTTATCGTGAAAATCTAACTCAGAGCGAGGAATAAAGGTATCAATTGAATATTCGTCTGCTAGATATTTAATACCTAATACATGGTCTATATGAACATGCGTGATCAAGATAAATTCAGGAATCAAAGAATTATCATCGATAAATTTTTTAATTGTAAAGTTTTCTTCATCATAGTAATTACCCGGATCAATAATTAAACATTTACCATCTTTAACTATGAGGTAAGTGTTTTCTTGGTAATCATTGAATGTAAAAGATTTGACTTCCATCATTTTCTATTTTATTTACAAATTTGAGATTTAAATGATTATATATGTAATAAATGACTAAAAAATATGACTATTTAATTATTGGTCAAGGTATAGCCGGATCAGCATTTGCATGGAACTTATATTTAAATGATAAATCATTTTTAATAATTGATTCTAAAGAGAAGAATACTGCTTCAGAGGCAGCACTTGGAATATACAATCCTATTACGGGCAGGAGAAATAGTTTAACTTGGAATGCAGATAAATTATTTGATACTACTGAAGATTTTTATTTAAAAATTGGAAACATCTTAGGAAAAAAAATAATAAGTAAAAAAAACATATATAGACCTTTTAAAACTAATCGTGATTTAAATGATTGGAATATTAGAGCAGAAAATACAAAGTTCAAAAAATACATAAAAAAAATTGATAATAAGGGAATATTAACTTCAAAAAGTGGGTATTTAGATGTTTTAAAATATTTAACTGAATCTAGAAAATATTTTAAATCTCATAATCGTTATATTGAAAAAAAGGTAAATTCTAAAAATATTATGATAGAGGACAGAAAAATAGTGATTGGTAATATAAATGCTAAATACGTTGTTATGTGTATTGGGATAAATCAAAAAAATCTTGATTTATTCTCAAACCTACCTCTAAGACCAGTATCTGGGAATAGTATTCTAGCAGAGGTAAACTTCAATTCGACTCATATAGTTAATAATAAAATATCCGTTATAAATACTTCTAAAAATAATGTTCATGCTGGCTCAACTTATCATAATGGATTTGAAAATATGGGAACTGAAAAAATTGAGAAACAGTTAAAAGAAATTGTACAAAAAAAATATAAAATTAAAGAATACAAATTTGGAGTAAGACCGGCTACAAGAGATAGAAGACCCTTTGTAGGGAAACACTCAAATATTGATAATCTTTATATTTTAAATGGTCTTGGCTCAAAAGGTGTTAGTCAATCTCCTTATTGCTCAAAAGAATTATTAAACTATATTGAATTTAATAAAAATTTAGATCAAGAAATAAACATTGAAAGAATCAAAACGTAGGTGTTTAATATGCAAAAGTATATCATTATCCTTTTTTTAATAATATCTCATAATATACTATCTCAGAGTAGTATTTATAACGAAATTGGTAAAAATAGAATACAATATAAATCTTTTAGTTGGGAAGTAATTTATACTAATAATTTTGAAATTTATTATAACACAAATAGTTTAGATATTGCAGAAATTGCGTCAAAACACCTAGAAGATAACTTCTCTTCTCTCACTAATAATGTTGGGCATCAGCCATTTCAAAAAACTAAAATTTTTATCTATAATTCTGAGAAAGATTTAGAACAGAGTAATATTGGAATAAATGAAACCGATAAATTTTTATCTAGTAATCTTAATTTAAATAACCGTATAATTTTCAAAATTGCCTTTGATAATAATCAAGATAAGTTTAAAAAGAAATTAAATTATGAGTTTTGTAAAGTATTAATAAGTGATCTAATGCATGGAAACATGAGTTTTGCAAAAAGATTTGGGAAAGTATCATTTATTAATATTCCAGAATGGTTTTCAGAAGGTGCATCAAGGTATCTTGCTTACGGATGGGGAATTGAAATGGATAATATTATTAGAGATTATTTCTTAACTGATAATAAAAAATCACTTAATAAAATAACTGAAAATGAAGCAGGATATATTGGTCAGAGTATTTGGAATTATATTTCAATAACTTATGGAAAAAANACAATTTCAAANATTATAAACTTAACTAAATTACTNAGAAANCCTGAAAAGGCNATATCAAGTTCATTAGGTATTAGTTTTAATGATTTGATAACTAATTGGTCAAATTTTTATAGTTCAAATATCAATATCTACGAAAGGAATANTATCCAATCAAATTTAGAGTTATTAGAAAAATATGATAAAGTAATTGACCTAAAACTAGGTCCAAATAATAATTATATTTTATTCAGNTCTGTAAAAAATAATTATAAAAAACTACACCTANTAAATAGAAACTCTGAGAAAATNAAAATAATTGATAAAANNAAAGATAACTCATTTAGAGAGTCTTATTTTTTTAAATGGAAAGACNCAGAAAATATATCATACATTAAGTCAATTAAAGGGNNTNATTTTTTGATTTCTCATAATATTATTACGAACAAAAAGACATATAAATCACTNAANGATTTTGATAAAATTNATGGNTACTCNTANAATACTAATCAAAACTTAATTGTCTTGAGTGGNAATATTAATAACCAAAGTGANATCTATCTTTTAGGTGCAAANTCTGATAATATCAAAAAAATTACTGATGNTTCNGCCCACGATATTTTTCCAACATTTCTCCAAAACTCTACNTCAATAGTTTTTAGCTCAAATAGAGTAAATACTGACTTANCCAAATCNAATAGGNTTCANACATCNGATAATTANAATATATTTCTTTACAATTTAGANACAACATCNAATAAATTATTGGCACTAACTAATGATGAAAGTTTAAATATAAAATCAAAATCCATTTCAAATAGGGATCTACTTTTTTTAAGTGATAGAAAAGGAATATTTGATTTATATAAGNTAAAAATTNACGAAAANCCTATTCAGATAACNTCAAATAGNACAAATATTTTGAATTATGATTANAATAATAGAAGTATTAATCNNGTATTATCNTTCACATCTTTATTAGAAGGNAAACANATTATTATCGAAGAAAATAATTTTAAAATACAGGAAGAAAAAATAAGTGANATAACCCCTAGAAAAAAGCAAATNTTANANGNAAAGTTAACTCAAAATAAAGTTAATGAGNTTTACATTCAGCAAAAAAATAAGAATCTCGATTTTGAGACTACAGAAGATTTTTCTTTTGAAGACGATAAAAAAATTACGTCNTCTATTTTAAAAAACATAGAAAGNAAAAGAAANTCTAGAATTAATTCAGAGTCAAGNTATANNTACTCTTTTGTNAAAAACAATTTCAATAGCTTTATAAAAGTTGATCAGCAAGAAGGTTTAGGAACTCAAGTTGAGACTGACTTTATAGAATTATTTGAAGATCATAAAATTTATGCTAGTGCATTTCTTCCATTTTCTAGTTTAAAAAGTTCTGACTTATATACTGAATATAGTTACTTAAAACATAGGTTTGACCTAAGACTTTCCCTTGATAGAAAAATTCTTTTTACTGAAGATTCTGAGAGATTTATATATCATAAATACTTATACAATCAATTTAATTTTAATATATCTTATCCTATCTCTAAATTCTCAAGGTTAGGGATAGCTCCTTTCTTTGCAATTTATAAGTATAATGATTTAGACTACAGAATATTTAATAATACACCGCCTTCTTTTTCATTCTATGAAAAAAATAAATTCCATGGATATTTTTTAAACTTCAAATTTGATAACACAAATAAAATACAAGCTAATTTAGAGGAGGGAACCAGGTTTCAGTTAAGTTTTAAAAATTATATTTCGAAGGATAGAAATTTTAAAAATATAATTTTTGACCTTTCTCATCATCAACCCATTACAAATAATATAGTTTTTTCATCTAGAGTATTTTATGGAAATTCATTTGGAGAAAATCCCAATAAGTACTTGCTTGGTGGTGTAAAAAACTCATTAATAAATAGTTTTGATGATAAGGGAATTAATGATCCTCTTTTGATATCAAATGGTTACAACAACTACAATTATATTTTTGGAGAATATATTGATTTAAGAGGATATAACTTTAATAAGTTTGACGGGTATAAAGTTTTAGTATTAAACACTGAATTAAGGGTTCCTGTTGTAAAAGCATTGGTTGGTAGTACGGTGTCTAGCAGTTTTTTAAATAGTTTACAAATTGCAGGATTTTTTGATTTAGGATCCTCGTGGAATGTTAACTCGCCATTTAGTAATAAAAGTGATGTAAATACTTGGATTATTAAAGAGCCTGGTTCAGTTTTCCAAGCAGAGATTGAAAATTCAAAAAATCCGTGGTTAGCTAGTTATGGTTTAAGTATAAGGTCATTTATTAGTGATTATTATGTGAAAATTGACTTAGCAAAACCAATTGAAGATTATCAAATAAAAAGTACAAAATACCATATATCATTTGGTTATAGTTTTTAGATTCGATTATGGTTAGTTCAATGACAGGTTATGGTTTTTATTCAACGGATAAAACAAACTACTCTATTGAAATTGAAACGAAAGCTCTAAATTCAAAGTTTTTTGATTTCAATTTAAAATCAAATCATGAAATAAGTGGNATTGAGAACGAAATTAGAAACTTTGTTAAAACTAAAATGTTTAGAGGAAAAATAGAGGTNAATATCACTGTCAATTACCCAGAAAACAAATCAAAAATTTTAGATAAAAAGAAATACTTATCGTTTTTTAATGAAATTAAAAGTATTGCAAAAGATAACAAAGTTGAAGATACTACAGTTCACAATAATATATTTAAAAACTTATCTTATATCGAAAATGATAAGAANTTAAATATCCCTAAAAGTATTATAATCCAAACTCTAAAAAAATCAATAATAAACTGTATGAAATTTAGAGAAGAAGAAGGAATTTCAATAGAAAAGGATATTAGAAAAAATATAGACTTAATTCGAAGAGAATTAAATCAAATTGAAAATAAGGATAAAACAAGAAAAAAAAGTTTAAGTAAAAAGATAAATGAGAGAATTAGATCNATTAAAAATGTGAAGTTTGAAAAAAATAGAATTGAACAAGAANTATTTTATTATTTAGAAAAAATTGATATTAATGAAGAGATTATTAGGCTAAAGAAACACATTGAATTATTTACAAAAACAATTAACCAAAAGAGTCCTATAGGGAAAAAACTGAATTTCGTATGCCAAGAGATTGGTAGAGAGGTNAATACAATAGGATCAAAATGTTCAGAATTTCAAATTCAATCTTCAGTAATAAATATGAAAGAATATTTAGAAAAAATAAAGGAAGAAAATTTTAATATACTTTAGGAGAGTATTTATCCTAACTTGAATGTTATAGGTAAAATCATTCTAACTTTAACAGGCCTACCCCTTTGCTTACCCGGAGACCATTTTTTTGCCTTTGCTATCACTCTTACAGCCTCTTCATCACAACCTGCACCAATACCTTTAATAGCTTGGACATCAGTTAGCGATCCATCTTTATCAACAACAAACTGCACAAAGACTTTACCTTCTATTCCCATTCGTCTAGCTTGAGCAGGATATCTTAAAGTAGTAGCTACATACTTGTAGAATGCACCCATACCACCTGGAGGTGTAGGCTGATCTTCAACTATGGTAAATATCTCATCAACTTCTTCTTCCTCAGGTGCTTCCTCGAAAATAATTTCCTCAATAACAGTTTCTTCAGTGATTTCAACATCTATCTCTATCTCTATTTCCTCTTCTATCTCTTCTTCATCTGGAACCTCAATAATTTCAGGTTGTTGAATTACCGGTGGTGGTGGTGGTGGTTGTTCAGTAGGAGGAATTTCCATTAGATCCTCGAAATCATCTTCAATAGTACCCAAATCCATACCTGCACCTCTGTCATAAAATCTCCACTCAAATGCAGTTATAACTAATAAAAGACTAACACATAATCCAATATTAAGAAACAATCCGCTTCTTTTCTCTAAGTCTGCCTTTGGGTTCTTTTTAATTTCCATATTACAATATAATGAAATTATAAATTACTTACTCAAAAAATATCCAATAATTGAACCTACAACTGACCCAGAAATATTCATTAAAAGATCAAATGACTCAAAACTTCTATATGGAATATATATTTGAATTACTTCTATCAGAATACAAAATATAATAAATGGAATAATAACTTTTAAAATTGAAAAAGTTAAATTTTTAATTCTAAGAAAATATGATTTTGTAACTAGATATGATTGGGTAAAAAATAATATAAAGTGGATAAATTTATCTAAATGTTGATAAGGTAAACTTGCTGCCTTAGATCTATAGAAAATCATAAGGTATACAATTAATAAAAACCATAGAACTGAAAGTGAGGAATAAAAATAAAATTTTTTATTTTGTGATAGACTCATATCCATCTAAATCTAAAAGTTCATCAAGTTGAGATATATTGTCAATTTTAATTTTTACCATCCAGCCATCTCCATAAGGATCACTGTTAACTAGTTCAGGCTCAGACTCAAGTTTTTCATTTAACTCTATTACTTCTCCAGAGATGGGCATAAAAAGATCAGAGACCGTTTTTACTGCTTCCACAGTTCCAAAAACATCTCCCATCTCAATCTCTTCATTTAAAGTCTCAATTTCAACATAAACTATATCCCCCAACTCACCTTGTGCAAAGTCAGTTATTCCAACATAAGCTATATCACCTTCTACTCTAACCCACTCATGGTCCTTAGTATATTTTAGATTTTTTAAATTCATGAGACGAATATAGTAAATGATTTCAATCTGAAAAAATTATTGATTTAAACTTAACCTTAACCTAGCTCCAAAGGAGGAAGAATATCTTGGAAATGAATTTGATACTATTGGTTTATTTACTACTCTATCATAGTATATAATAAGATTCACTCTATTATTTACTGTATAATTAATATTTGGTCTTAATTGAAAATTATAATTTCCATTTGTTACTGTACTTTCTTTATCAATTTTTCTTTGAACTGCTTTAGTATTTCTTATTACAAAATTTAATCTAAATTCTATTTCATTATCTAATATTATTGTATTACCCATATACTTAAATGGCAGTCTTAATTTTTCCTTTGAATATCCAAAATCAATAGAAAAATCAGAGTTGATCATTTCTGATACCTGAGCATTAGATAAATTAAGCATTATGTTTCTATCTTTCTTGTAATCAATTCTTGCATTTAAATTATTTTTTGTTCTAACATTAATTCCAATTAACGGAGAAAATCTCTCTGTTATTCTAACTTGATTTATAATATAAAATGGCACAAAACCATTTTCAGTTTGTTGTGATGCTAATGGGTAATTCATAATTGAATTATTAAAATCTAAATTATCAATATAGAGTAGTGAATTAGAAAACTCACCTACAGAATAAATGCTTTGATATCCATGAGATATTGTTATACTTGAGAAAATTTCACTCAGTGATTTAATCTTACTTAACCCAGAAAAATCTATTCTCCAATTTGGAATTGGAATTTTAGGGAATGGTTTCAAAGAAAAAGTAGAAGGATCAGAATCCGAATATGCAGATATAAATGCAGGAATTAATACATCCTGAGAATTTAATCCATACTCCCCCTGACTATTTAAACTATTTAATCTATCTCTAATAATCAATCTATTTTTAGCAAAACGTTCAAATGTTGGAGAATTATTTAAATTATCATCTTTTACAAATGCAGTTTTGATAGCAAGAAATGACAATGAAAAATTTCCTCCTCTCGATGGTGTAAGAGAAACATAAGTATCTTTTTGGGAATCAAATCTAAATGTCTCTTGAAAGTTTTCTGATACTATTCTTTTTGCATCAAGTTGAATTCTAAAAGAATTAAGTGGCTGAATCGTACTTCTAAATTGGAAATTATTACTTCGAGACTGAATAAATGGATTATTTAAGTAATCATTCTTAACTAACCAGCCATTTTCTGCAGCAACTCTTCTTATCTCTGAGTCTTGAGATCCAAAAATAAAATTCCATCCTGGAGAATTATAAAAACTATTATTTCCAAATATTCCTGGGGATCCAATTACGCCAGCCATACCTGTCCTTTCTGTCACATTATATGTAAGATTTATTGATCTTAATGACATAAATAATTTCATAATACCGTCAAAAGTTCTTGATTGAAATATTGATCTAATAGTATCTTTTTCTTTATATTTTTTATTAAAATTTTTAAGTATTGGAATCTTATCATAGAATTTAGAAATATCAAGCTTAGTANTTAATGAATACTCCCTTGTATTCTCAATTATATTNCCTAAGGTATCNGCCTGCTGAAAAGATCCTGCTGACCAAATATATCTTGATGAATATTTAGCATTTGAACTTACCCAATCAAGAATTGGAATTTTATTTATAGGCAATTTATAATTCAACTGAGCATTTTGATTAAAATTATTAGTCCTTCCTAATCTTTTTAAGTTATAATACATGCTATCTAATTTTTCCTGTGTATCTAACTCTCCCTCAGGTTCATCTATTATTGAATTATTNGAAACATTAAAATCTATGTTCATACTATTGAATAAATCCCACCTTAAACTGTANGATTTATTAAGTGAAAAATATTTCTCNTAAATGGGATCAACNCCTTCAGTATTTAACTCAGAATTTCTGTATTGNGTCTTATTAAATCTTCTATTTAAGTCCCCTCTAATATTGATGTTTGATGGAAGAAGATTAAGATTAAAATCCTTTATTAATTTGAAAATTTTATTATCAAAAAATTTAATATTATTGAAAGGCTGTATATTAATTTGTTTTGGTGAAAAATTATACGTTATATTTCCCCTGTGCTCTATTGATTCCATTGATTGAGTTGTAACATTTGAACTCGACCTTTCACTATATGAGAAGCCTGTTGAAAAATTTTCAATGTCCCAAAAATCAACTCTTGAATTTGGATTCATTCTCTCTTTTCTAATATTATTAAGACTAATTGATTTTGATTCCATTCTTTCTTCTGTTAACCTTTTATAGTCTTGTCTTTGTTCTCTAGTGTCAAAGGAGTTAATTGATGCAGATAAAGGAATGTCCTTATCTAAAGGATCATATTTAGGAGTAATTATAGATGTTGAAGAGGAAACATATAATGGTAATTTTATTCCCGTTTTGGATGGTAAAAGTTTATCTAAATTGATATTTGCAGACGCATCATATTGTAATTTTTCATCTCTTGATCTTTCAGAAATTCTTTGTTGAATTGATCCAAAGCCGACAGATGTATATCTAAGTGATGAAGAAACTGTACCAATATCTGATAGCTTCAGATTTAAACTTGTATTTGCCGCCCATCCTTTTGTCCTATCAAAATCTGTTAATCTTAGTTCGTTAAACCATAAACATGCAGACTTAGAAGATCTGTCTTCAGATAATGGATTTTTTACTCCAATCATAAAATTAAGAATAGACCCAATCGATGGTCTTCCTTTAATTCTTAAAATATATTTACCATTTGATGAAATCTTAGAGAATGGAGAATTAATATCTATATTTTCCCTATTTCTTAGGGATTTTAGAGATAACAATTCCTCTATTGATAAATTAATTTCATTTTCTTCTGGCCAAATTATTCTAGCAAGGTTTGAACTATTTTGATCAATAAGTGAAGGTCTAGTGATCTTTAACGGGAGTTCAATTTCATAATAATTATTTTCATAATCTGATCCAAACCTAAGGAAAGCATTTATTTCGTTATCACTTAATATATCTCCATTATTAGGCTCAGCATGAATAAACATTTTAATCCTACCATAATTAATTAAATCAAAATTAGATTCCTTATAAATTGCTCTTCCATCACCATCAGACAAATCATCTACACAAACTTGAAGAGACTGTTCGTTAGTTCGTCTTTGAACAATTGTAGTATTATCAATGTCTCTAGGAATTCCAGGAGGTACTACATAAGGAGATTTATTATCTGAACCAATACTATTTTCCTCAATACTAACAACAGAAATTTCTATGTCAGAATCAACATTTTCAGAAACTTCATTTAATCCCGACTGAAAAATTGATTCTTCATATTTTCTCCACTGACTTCCAACTAATTGAAACTTTGCTAGTCTCAAAACTACTGGTTCTTCCCATCCCGTTAAATAGGTTCTTATAAATCTAATTGTCTTAAAATCCGAAATAGATCCATATGTTTTGGTAGGAGTTCTAATTGGAATTCTAAATTGATACCAAGTTGCATTTCCAGATTTATCAATTATTTTATCTACTATATTATTCTTACCAATATCTAAGTCACCAGGTTTAAGATCAATCTGATATTCAAAATAACTTTCTGTATCAGATAAGGTATTATCTTCGTTTAGATCTTCATTCTCAGGATAAGGTGAACCTTGAGATGAAAAATTATTATTAGAACTTATTGGTGAGTTCCCCTCCATNCCATTAATGTTCTTATATCTTTCAAGAATTTTTATATCTAAATTATCGTATTCACTGCCTAAATAATACTTAAAATTATCTGCAGAAACATCTGACTCTATATTGTTTTTACCTTCACTTGTCAAATTAATTTTATCAAGGAAGCTATCCTTAAAGTAATCAATCTCATCTTCATTTTTTAAACCATCAAGCCCTATATCTTGATTAGATCTTGAATCAATATTATTTTCAAAAAAATTTGTCAAATATTGTTTTGTTGTAACCCTTCCCCACTCATTATACTTAATTCCCTCATTGGAATAATCTTGTGACAAACCATTTTCAAAAGCGTGAAGATTATCTTTCATCAAGTCTTCAGAGACATTTCCTAAATTAAAAATAAGCTTACCACCCGTTGAGTTATTTTTATTGAAAATACCATCTAAAACTTTCCCATTTTCGCCATCAATGAATGGATCCATCATCCAAAACTCAATGTATTGGACATTAGTCCTATCAAAATCAGTATCATTTGATATGCTTTTTGTTATTGCTCCATAATTTGATTTAGGATCTCTTAATAGACCAGATGGTAATAAATCTGTTGAATAATTATACTGACCTCTTTCGTTAGGAAAATATGCAATGTCAAAAACTGAGAGATTAGTGTTAATAAGTTGTCTGTCTTGTTTTCTAAAAATATCCTGAGGGGAAATTGCTTTTACATAATTATTTTCAAGATCTTCTAAAGAAATATTTTTTGGTTTTATTGAACCTCCGTTTAAGTAGAAAATATTATCAATATTATACCATGCTATTTTTGCTCTTTTAAAAGAGTAACCTAAATTGTTTGACGTAGCACTACTCTTATCAAATAAATTACTTCTTGTAGCAGGAGTAGATCCTAATTTCCAGGATATTGGAGAACCTCCCAAGGAAATAGGAATTACTGCACTTTCAAAATCATCAATATATGTAACACCTTCTCCATTTATAATATTTGAGGTTCCTGGAATAATTTGAGCAAACTCGCTACTAAAATTTATATTTGATTTTTCAGTAGTAGCTAAAAAAGGTATTGTATTTATGATTTTAGTCAGAAATTCACTTTCCTTATTGATGTTAAAGTCAAAACCGTACTTAGTGTTTTTTAGAGGTTCATTTCCAACACTAAATCTTGTAATTCCACCAGGCCTTTCATTTAAATGAAAAACAGTGAAGCCGAGGTTTATATTTTCGTCAAATTTATATTCGGCTCTTGCCCCTGATAACCACTTAGTTTGAAAATTAAATAGGTCAGCTTTTTCAAATGAGATAGTGATCTCTTGTCCNGAAGATAGAATTGCTGGGTTTAGTATTCTTACACTACCTAAATTATAGTTTACTGTGTAGTCTGTTCCTTCGACAAGTCTTAAATTTCCAGCCATTACAACTACTGAATTATCTGATATATCTAAACCAGGAAGATTGATTTCATTTCCAGAACCTGATGANACACTTCCTACTATGAAAAATTTATTTTTAGATAGAATTTTTTCAGCTTCATCCTGAGTTTGAGAATATAGTTCATCAAAAACATATTTCTCAGATAATTCAACCTCATTATTAATCGTAAAAAATGAATTTAGCTTAGAGCCAAAAGGCTCAAGAACTGGAAAGATAATATTTCCTTTTTTTGAATTAATAGTGAACCCTTCTATAAAATCAAAATTTCCGTCAAACTGAGGATCATTAAATGAATTAAGTCTATCTAAACCTAACAACCTTATTAATGGCTTATCCCTAGTTAATATTCCTTCATTTAAACTTGGATTATTAAATCCAACAGCATCATCTCTATAATTAATTCTTAACTCAAAATTTTCCTTTTCAACTTGGGTGGCATTTAAGTTATAAACATTTTTCATCATTAAATCCCAAGTAGGAATTTGAGTATTAATATTTGATGGCCTTAAAAGTTTTAAAAATATTATTTCATTATCTTCTCTATTTTGATAATCCTCTGTTAATTCCCCCACTTTATATCTATTTCCATTAAATGTATACTCGTAAGAAACAGCAAGTACTTCGTCATTTTGAAGTCTTCTAAGTAATGATATGTATCCAAGTGATTTATTTATTTCATACTCATCAACATCTAATTTTCTAGCAGAAGTCACTTTTTCAAAGTCAATAGTTTTTGATAGGTTAAATTGATTAAGAAGGATATCATCAACAAAATCTACATCTCTCAAACTATTATTACTACTAACACTCTCAAAAAGTAAATTTGATTTATTGTCATTTGGACCAGAATTTCCNGTTCCAATAAAAGGATTATTATTATTTAAAATTTTATTTCCCTCACCCAAATCTGTAAATGCTACAAAGTTTCTTAGAGATTCAGAATTATTTGTTCTATTTAGAATATAAACTTCTACCCTATTAATATTAACCCCTGAACTTACAAGAGGTAAAGATTTTAACCATCTTTCATAGTTGTCTCTAAAGTAATGTCCAAGAAAAAAATGTCTATTTCTATCATAATTTGAACCTAATATTTCAAATTCCCTTCCTTGAAATCCATTATCAATTTTTATGGATTCACTTTTACCTTGTTGTCTTGATAAAATTCCTGTAATGCTAAGATTACCAAATTGAAGCTGAGTCTTTAAACCAAACAAACTTTGAGCTCCTCTTAAGAGACTATTTTTTACTGGCATACTAACATTTCCAACCTCAATTTTTCTTACTATCTCTTCGTCAAAACCTGTATAATCTAATTTTAAATTATTTTGAAAATCAAAAGTATTATTATTATCAAAATTTGCTGAAATTTTCAGTTTTTCGCCGACCTTACCATTAATATTTAAATTAATTTGTTGGTCATAATTAAAACCACCATTTCTTTGTTGCCTAATTGGGATAGATGGATTTTCAATTTTTTGAAATTTCCCACCAAAATCTAAATTCACAAATCCATTTACTTGAAGGTCTATGAAATTACCTCCAAAAATCCTATCAAGAGATTGTGAAATGTATATCTTAGGAATAAGTCTTCCACTTTCTAAAACATTTTCACCATCTAGGCTGAGGGATTTTTTTTTAAAATATTCTTTAATTTCTTTATTCGTATTAAAATTATCATAACTATCAAAAGGGATTGAAATAGAGGGTCTAAAATTTAGTTCTCCTATTTTTTCATTGAGATAAAATACTCTAGATGTATCATATGANGCTCCTAATTTTATTAAGGAGGAATTTAGATCAAAAGGATTATTAGAAAATAAACTTGAATAGGGATCAGAATATCTATCTTTTATTGANTAAGTAGAGAAAAAACTTGGTGTATACTTATTAGTTGAATCTTCATCTGATTCTAATGACTGNGACAAAAGAGGAAAACATTTTAGATGAAAAAAAAATAAAATATAAAAAACCTTAANATATTGACTCAAAGTAATTCATTTTAGATATTATGATCTNTTAAGCACCTCTTTGATCAAATCTTCAAGAGAAATATCATTATTNCTATCCAAAATATCATTAATATGTTTTTCAACAATATTCTTAGAAATACCTAAAGAAGATAAAGCTGATAACGCTTCATCTTTAATAGTATTGTCTATATNATCATAAAATTTATCTTGATCAATATCATCAAATGTAACTTTATCTTTTAGTTCTAAAATNATTCTCTCAGCAGTCTTTAATCCAATACCTTTTACTGATTTTATTTTATTAGTGTCAGAACTAATTATAGCTTTTTTTAATTCATTTGCTGACAAAGATGATAATATCATTATTGCTNTACTTGGCCCAACTCCATTTATTGATAATAAACTTAAAAATGTGTTTCTTTCACTCTCACTATTAAATCCATAAAGNGTATGTGAATCTTCCTTTACATTTAAATGAGTATAAACAAATACTTCAGATTCATCNTTTAACTTTGAATAGGTTCTAAGAGAAATGTTTATATCGTATCCTATACCGTTTACTTCTATAATAATCTTTGCTGGATCAATATGAATTTTTTTCCCTCTAATAAAAGATATCATAATTCAAATGTCATTAATATAGAAGAAATTTCTTGCATTAAGCCCCTTTTTTTTAATCCGGGAGCATACACATAACCTTCTAAAAAATAAACTCTTTTTAATTTAGAGTCATAAATTATTTTACTCAGGAAAGGCCCCCCAGCAGAGATATCACTTAATTTCCATAAGCCTCTTGATTCAATAGCTAAGTTACCTTTGAAATTAATTTTATTAGATTGAATTGGAAAGACATCTTGGATATCCATAAATATTTTAGATTTTTCTGAATCCCTTAAATATTTTTTTGATATATAAGCCCTAATAGGTTTTATGTTTATATCAGAGGAATTGAAGACATCATAAAAATTTTTTAACTCACTATTAGAATAATCTTCGTAATACAAAAAAATATTTTTATCATATTCTAGATCAAGTTGTCTAAGCCAAAAAAAATTAGAATTTTCTTCATTAATACTTTTTGCTAGATCATAACCATATGGAATTTTAATTTTAATATTATGATCAGTAAAAATTTTATCCATTAAATTATTTTCTACTTTTCTAAATATTTCAGTATCAACTCTTTTCTTCAATTCATCATCAAAAAATTTCAAAATTGAATTTCTGTTTCTTTTAATTTTTGAATATAAATCATCGTCATTTTCACTAAATAAATATAATACAACTTGTCCTCTAGCATATTGATTCCTTCTTACAAAGTAAAACAATGATGAATCACTTTGAATCTTATCTAAAGATTCTGAATTAAAATTTCTTCTTAGAATCTCTGAGTCTAAACTATTTCCTTCTAGTGAAAAGGCAACTACAATATTTTTAGCATGTTTTAAAATACTATTAAATTTCCTAGGTTTAATATATCTCAAGTCATATCTAGGCTCAGGTTGAGGTAAACCAGAAATATAAGAAGAATAAATATCAACTAACTCTCTACCAATTTTTCCTTTGAACTTAGTTGAATCCATAATAATTAACATTTCATTAATTTCTCCAGATGCATTTGGAAGAAATGAGGGATTAGTTATTCCTGATTTAGGTTTTTCATCACAAGAATATAGTAGGAAAGAAAATGATATTAAATATGAAATAATCTTTATTCTATTAAGCATTATTTACTATTTATAAATATTAATATTATTTTTAAAAAAAAATCAAAATCTTATGAGTAACGAAACTTTAAATAAAGCCATTACTTCATGTTTTGCTAAGATAGCAAGAGTTGATGGAAGTATTGGCAATGAGGAAATGGATATTATAAATTCAAGTGAAATATTGAAAAAATATAAATTCGGAAGTATAGATAATATTGATACAAAAAATTTCTTTAATAAGATACAGTCTGAGTACGGTGATATCATTAGAAAAAACTTAAATGATGAGGAAAAGGAAGTCTTCATAGGAGAACTTGTTAGCCTAATTAAAGCAGACGATAAAGTACATGANCACGAGTTTTTTTTACTTGGACATGTAGCAAATAGTATAGGTTATAGCCCTGAAAAAGTAGCTGAAGTTATTAAAAATAAAGGAATCTCAGGCAACAAATCTTCTGGCTGGTTCTCTTGGTTATTTGGATAATTAGATAAATTATTTTTTATCAGAGTCNGAATTAGATTCCTTTTCAATTTCTTTTTTTATTTCTCTAGAAGCATCTTTAAATTCTCTTATACCCTTTCCAAAACCTCTAAAGATTTCTGGAATTTTATTAGCTCCAAAAAAAATAACGACTATAAGGCCTATTATTATCCATTCCCATCCTCCAGGCATTCCAATAGCAAAAATTAAATCCATAATTATTATTTTATTTGTAAATATAGCAAAATCATTTTTTGATAATCCAATTTTCTGGATTCAACTTAATATTATTTTTCCATATTTGAAATTGTAATTGTGTAATTCCATCATTATTTGTAACCAAATCAGCAATTACTTGTTTTTCAGATATTATATCACCTTTCTGAACTTTCAAATTTTTAAGTTTTGCGTAAAGAGTATAATACTCACCATGATTAATAATAACTACATTATTCATTCCAGGGATAAAAGCTACAGTAGAAACCTTACCATCATAAATAGCATGAACTTGTGAAGATTTACTTGTTTGNATATCAATTCCATCGTTTTTTACTTTAATNTTTTTAATAATTGGATGAGGATGTTCACCAAATTTATTTGAAATAAAACCTGATTTTACTGGCCATTCAAATTTTCCAATATTTGCTTCAAATCCTTCAGTTATTTCTAAAAGATTTATATCATCATCACCATTTTTAAGCAAAGCTTCTTTTTCTCTTCTTATAATATCTCTAATTAATTTATCTAGATTTTCTAATGCTACTTTTCTCTCTGCAATTTCTTTCCTCAAATTTCTTTGTTTTTTATTCAAATCGGATATGATTTTTCTCTGCCTTCCTTTGAGTTTTTGAAGTTTATTATTTTCACTTAATTCATCATCTAATAACTTCTTTTGTTTTTTATTTANATCGGATAAATTATTTTCTTGATATTCTAATTCCTCATATACTTTATTAATTTCTATAATTTGATTTTTTCTAAATTTTGAATATTGAAAAATATAATTGAATCTTCTAAACATTTGATTNTAATCTTTAGATGAAAAAATATATGTTAATTTATCCAGTGATGATCTAGATTTATATGAAGAATAAATCATATCCGAATACTCATTATTTAATATTNTTAAATCTCTTTTAAGNGANATAATTAAATTTCTAATAAGAATAATTTCATCGGATTGAACCTTTATATCTGATCTTAAATTTGAAATTAAACTTTGCCTATTTCTAATTTGTTTATTGATTACATTTAATTTTCCAACAGTAATATTTTTAGATTTTTCTGTTTCTTTTAAAATAGTTTCTGCTTCTTGAATTTTTACTAAATTAACATCCCTTTCCTTTTCTAAAGAACTTCTTGATTGTTGAGAATACTGATTAAATGAATATAATAATAGAATTATAAGAAAGNAATTAAATTTTCTTAAGAGCATATTTAGAAGGTATATTGAAAGGGAATTTAAGAGGACGATTTGTTCTCTCAACCTCTTTAAAATTGAAATTAATATTAGTTATTACCGGCACACTGCTATCATCTAAATAACTAACAGAAGTAAATAAATGTCTCCCTGGAAAAAGTATTTTACCAAGAGGTTTAAAATTTTCATAATCTACAGTCAATAGATAATTTGTTATCTCATCAAATAAAATAAGTTTTTCAATTTTTGATGTTTTAATATTTACTAAGTTTTGAGATTGAATTGATTCTTGTTCTTGAATGATTTTAAAGTAATTACCTTCTTTTCTAATTACATCTGAATCTGAAATACCATATAATAAATTTCCTGTTAAAGCAGATTCCAGCTGATCAAAACTGAGTTTCATTTTAAACTCTTTTTCAANAATGTCAAGAGAAGACTTAATAACTTGTTTATTAACTCTATCTATTATAANAAATTCATCTCTTGTAATCATNCCCCTCGCAGCTTCAACTCCAAGAGCTACTCTTACTGAAAACCAAATTTTAACACCATTTTCAATACGCATATTAACTGTAGCATTAATTAATTGATTTTCATTCTTATATTGAATTTTTGATTTCGTTGATAAGTATTTGTAATCTAACTCTTCAATCACAAAGTCATTAATTTCAACTTTAGAAGATTCTTGAGGAATAAAATCTTTCTTACAAGAAAATAGTAAGAAGAAAAGAATAAAAATAGGTAAATTTTTAAATGACATTTTTGCAAAAATAATATAAAATTCTTTTTCAGAATCTAATATTTCTTCTTAATCTCCTTTAAAATCAGGACATCTTTTTTCAAGAAATGCTTTTATGCCTTCTTTAAAATCTTTTGTTGAAGTACATTGAGAAAATAGCTTAATTTCTTGTTCAAATCCATCAATATCATTTGAATAAAAATTATTTACAGATTTAATTACATTTTTTATTGCTACTGGAGCTTTTCTTTTTATTGTTAATATAAGCTCAATACATTTTTTCATTCCAGACTCAAAATCTTTCTCTACATAATTTACTAGTCCATAATCGTAAGCATCTTTTGATGATATCATATTTGCCGTCAACATCATTTCTAAAGCTTTTGTTTTACCTATAATTTGAGTAAGTCGTTGAGTTCCACCATATCCAGGAATTAAACCTAAATTAATTTCAGGTTGAGAAAATTGAGCATTTTTAGTAGCTACTCTAAAATGACAAGCCAAAGATAANTCACAGCCTCCACCTAGAGCATACCCATTTACTAAAGCAAATACCGGTATAGNCATGTTTTCNATAAAATTAAATAGAGAATGCCCATTACTACAAAATTCAGAGGATGAGGTTTTATCAATTTTGGTAAACTCCTTAATATCAGCTCCAGCAACAAAGGCTTTATCACCTGAGCCTGTTATAATAACACCATATTTATTTTTTGTATTTGAATTTATATATTCAAAACATGTTCTTAATTCATGTATTGTTTCTTGATTAAGAGCATTAAGAAATTTTGGTCTATTTATTTTTATTAGATAAAAATCATTCTCTATATCGAGAATTAAGTTATTATAATTTTTCATTTCAATTTAACTTTTAAGTTATTAATCATTTTTTGAATGGTCTTATTTAAATCATATTTAGGCTCCCATGACCAATCCATTCTTGAGTAATGATCGTTAATTGAGTCAGGCCAGGAATTGGCAATATTTTGTCTAAAATCAGGATTATAATCTACATGAAATGAACTGTCTATATTTTTTAATTTCTTCTCAATAATTTCAGGGGAGAGACTAAAACTAGCAAGGTTATAACTTGATTTAATTGATAACTTTTCTTTGTTAACGGACATTATCTTATAAATTGATTCTATAGCATCATCAATATATATCATTGGTAGCATAGAGTTTTTATTTAAAAAACAACTGTACTTTTCTTTTTTTAAAAATGAATAAAAAATTTCAACTGCATAGTCTGTAGTACCACCACCAGGTAAAGTATTTGAACTAATTATACCTGGAAATCTTATACTCCTAATATCTGTATCATATTTTGAATTATAATATTCACACCACCTCTCTCCAGCCAGTTTACTAATACCATATACAGTTGTTGGTTCTTTTATAGAAAATTGATCTGTTTCTACTTTTGGAGTATTATTACCAAAAACTGAAATTGAGCTAGGCCAAAATATTTTTTCAACTAGTTTATTCTTTGCAAGTTCTAANACATTNAATAAAGAATTCATATTTAGATCCCAAGTTAGCATTGGATTTTCTTCTCCTCTAGCAGATAAAATTGCAGCAAGATGATATATCTCAGATATCTTAAAATCTTTAANAGTTTTTTCTAATTCACTATAATTCATAGCATCTAATTGAACATATTTAAGGCTGCTACTTGAATTTTCTTTAATATCTGAAAGTACAATACTATTAGTATCTTTTTTATCTTTTAANAAATTAGATAATTCAGATCCAAGTTGTCCCTCAGATCCTATAATTAGTATTCTACTCATTATGGGTTATAATTATTAATTTATAATTTACATAAAATATANNAACTAAATAAAATATAAAAATGTACAAAGACTTTAAAGCACATTTAGTTAGTGAAATTGAGAATACAAAAAAGGCAGGACTATATAAAAGTGAAAGAATAATNACCTCTCCTCAGAGCTCCGTTATAAATACAAATAATCAAAAAAATATAATTAATTTATGTTCAAATAATTATTTAGGTCTTTCNTCAGATCCATCTGTTTTAGAAGCAGCGAAAGAATCAATTGACNCACATGGTTATGGAATGTCATCTGTTAGATTTATTTGTGGAACTCAGAATATACATAAAGATCTAGAAGACACTATAAGTGAATTTCTAGNGACTGAAGATACTATTTTATATGCAGCAGCTTTTGATGCTAATGGAGGATTATTTGAACCACTATTTGGTCCTGAAGACGCAATAATNTCTGATGAGTTGAATCATGCTTCAATCATTGATGGAATTAGATTATGTAAGGCATCAAGACATAGATATAGTCATAATAACATGAAAGATTTAGAGGAAAANCTTCAAGAAACCCAAGATTCTAGGGCAAGAATTATTGTTACTGATGGTGTTTTTTCTATGGATGGAACTATAGCTCAATTAGANAAAATTTGTGCATTNGCTGAAAAATATAATGCCNTGATTATGATAGATGAATGTCATTCTACTGGTTTTATGGGAGANAATGGAAAAGGAGTTCATGAATTAAANGATGTAATGGGTAAAATTGATATAATAACAGGTACNCTTGGTAAGGCNCTTGGAGGTGCTTCTGGTGGTTTCACATCAGGAAGAAAAGAAATGATNGATTTATTAAGACAAAAATCAAGACCATATCTTTTCTCAAATACTCTAGCTCCATCAATTGTTGGTGCTTCCTTAAAAGTTTTTGAAGTAATAAAAAANGATAATTCANTAATAAAAAAACTTCATGATAANGCTANATACTTTAGAAGTAGAATGAAAGATTTAGGCTTTGANATTATTGATGGATCACATCCAATTGTTCCAATNATGTTNTATNATTCAGTTGTTGCNAAAGAAATGTCTAATGAGTTACTAAATGAAGGAATATATGTTGTTGGNTTTTACTTTCCAGTAGTACCTAAAGGAAAAGCTAGAATTAGAGTTCAACTTTCAGCAAGTCATTCAAAAGAAGAGTTAGACACTGCAATTAATGCCTTCTCCAAAGTGGGCAAAAAACTAAATATAATTTAAGTTAGTTTAGTTGATTATCTGTCTCTAGATATTCATTAATTATTGATCTTAAGTTAACGATCGAGAGATCACTACTTATTTTTCCATCTAGAAATGTAGATATAGTACCATGCTCTTCAGATATAACTACTGCTAATGCATCTGTATCTTCAGAAATTCCAAAAGCTGCCCTATGCCTTAAACCAAAATTCATAGGTAGATTTTGGTTTTCAGAAACTGGTAAAATACATCTTGCCGCAACAATTTTACCTCCATGAATTATAGCGGCTCCATCATGCAAGGGACTTTTTTTATTAAAAATAGAAAGTAATAGTCTTTTTGAAAGTTTAGCATCTAATGATTCTCCTGATTCAGAATAATATTTCAACTCAGAGTCTTTTGATAAAACTATAAGAGCACCACTTTTGTTTTCAGTAATGAGCTTGCACGAATCTACAATTATATTTACTAAGTTATTCCACTTATTTCTTATTTGATTTGAAAAAAAAGGTGTGAATACATCAAATAGTCTCTTGTCTTGAATATAATTTGTCTTTCCAATAAAGAGAAGAAATCTCCTTATCTCTTTTTGAAAAAGAATTAAAACTGCTAAAACTCCAACACCCATAAATTGCCCCAATATATTTGTTAGCAATTCCATCTCTGAGGCTCTAACAATAAGATAAAAAAAATAAAGAATTAAAAAACCAATAAATATTCTGATTGCCACACTACCTCTTAATAATCTATAAATATTATATAATAATAAACTGACTAGAAATATATCAATGAAATCAATTAATCTTATTTCTAAAAAACCAATATTTATATTATAAATCATCCAATTAAATTATAATGATCCTTTATGTCATGAACTCTAATTATTTCGGCTCCTTTTTCTAAAGCTAATTTATTCATTTCAAGAGTTCCTTTTAAAGAATTTTCTACTCCATATTTTTTTCTTATAAATGATTTTCTAGATAGACCAACAAGGATTGGTAAGTCAAATGTTTTAAAGACATTTAAATTATCTAAAATTTCAAAATTTTGATCAAAATCTTTTGCAAAGCCAAATCCTGGATCCAAGATAATATCATTTATACCCAAAGACTTAAGCTTATCTATTTTTTTTCTAAAGTATGACATAATATCCACCATTAAGTCATTATAGTCTGTTTTGGACATCATATCTTTAGGAGTGCCTCTTAGATGCATCAAAACATAAGGAATTTTATTATCTGAAATAACATCAAACATCTTAGAATCATAACTTCCTCCTGAGACATCATTTATTAAATGTACACCTTCACTTAAAGCTCTCTGAGCTATCTCTGATCTATAAGTATCAACTGATATTATTTTATTTGGAAATCTATTAACTGATTCCTTAACTATAAATTTAATTCTGTCCCATTCTTCCTCTAGGGATATCGAATCCGATCCAGGCCTTGTAGAACATCCACCAATGTCAATAATTGATGCACCTTCTTCTACCATGTTTTCTACTCTTTCTATTGAAGAATCATTTGTATTAAATTTTCCCCCATCATAAAATGAATCTGGTGTCATATTTAGTATACCCATTATTAATGGTTTATTATACTCAAATAAATTTCCTCTAATATTTAAAGATCTTTTGATTGATATTTGACTCATTTTTAATTGCTATTTCATATTTTTGAAAAAATTAATATTAATTTGGAAACATCTACTATAAGCGAGTATAAAGAAATTATTAATATCTGTAAAGATATTTATTTAAAAAAGTCAAAAGATTATGGCTCTGCTTGGAGAATTTTAAGAACTACTTCTTTAACTGATCAAATATTTATAAAAGCTCAAAGAATTAGATCCACTCAAGAAAAGAAGAAAATGAAAGTTGATGAAAAAATTGAAAATGAATTTATTGGAATAGTAAACTATTGTATCATGGCTATTATACAAATTGAGTATGATAAAGATGACATAGAAATCAGTTTAGAAGAATTAGAAAAACTTTATGATTTATATTCTGAAGAAATAATGAATTTATTATCAAATAAAAATCATGACTATGACGAAGCTTGGAAAGAGATGAGAATTAGTTCGATGACCGATATCATTTTAATGAAACTATACAGAACAAAAAAAATAGAAAATAATAATGGGAAGACCTTGATCTCTGAAGGAATCAAAGCAAATTATCAAGACATTGTTAACTATTCCGTTTTTTGTCTAATAAAACTATTAATTTATAAAGAATGAGATTTATTTATACACTTTCCAGATATTTAGTTGGACTATTATTTATTTTTTCTGGACTTATTAAAATTAACGATCCTGTAGGAACCCAAATTAAATTACAAGAATACTTTGAGGTATTTAGTGCAGACTTTGGTTCTGTTTTTGAAATTTTCATTCCATATGCACTTTTATTATCTGTATTCTTATGTACACTTGAAGTTGTTATTGGGGTTGCTCTTTTGATGAATTATAAAATCAAAATAGTATCTAAGATTACATTAGGGCTGATTTTATTTTTTACATTTTTAACTTTTTACTCTGCATATTTTAATAAAGTAACAGACTGTGGTTGCTTTGGAGATGCTATTAAACTAACACCATGGGAATCATTTTATAAAGATGTTATTTTACTAGTTCTATCTGTAACTATATTATATATTTATCCGAAATTAAAAAATCAGAAAGGATACTTATATCTTAAAATTTTTGACGACAAAATCTTCAGAAATGGTGTAATTGTTACTGTTACATTTATATGTTTAATTATAAGCTATTCAGCAATAAACTTTCTTCCTTTTATAGATTTCAGAACATATAAAGTAGGTAACTATATTCCTGAACTTATGGAGCCAAGTGATGAATTAAAATATAGTTATGTGATGGAAAAAGATGGAAGAACTTATGAGTTTGACAGCTATCCTTTAGATAATAGTTTTGAATTTAAAGAATTAAAATTACTCAACCCTGAAGCGGAACCAAAAATTACTGATTATAGCTTGTGGAATGACGACGGTGATTATACCAAGGAAAGTTTCTTAGGAAACAAACTATTTATTATCATTCATGATGTTAATAAAATAAATTTCAATAAGGCTAAATTGAATGATTTCGTATCAAAAATTAAACTTCTAGAAAATAGTATAAATTTTTGGATTGAGACTATTATAATAACCTCAAGTGATGAAAAATCAATAAATAGTTTTAAAATGGAAAATGATTTAAACTTAAAAACAGTTTATGGAGATGCCACAGTGCTTAAGACAATGATAAGGTCAAATCCTGGATTTTTTTTAATAAGAAATGGGACCGTGAAAGGAAAATGGCATCATAACAGTTTTCCTGATCCAAAAGACATTTTGAAAAAAGTTAATATATCAATTTAGATGGATAAAATCTTTATTGTTGGAATGCCAGGATCAGGTAAGTCTACGATGGCTAGGTATCTATGCTCTCAAACTAATTTCAAATACCTTGATTTAGATGAGNAAATAGAAAAAAAAACTCAAATGACTGTNAAGGAAATATTCGAGAATNAAGNTGAAGATTATTTTAGATCTTTAGAAACTNATTTATTAGAAGAGATTATACANAAGGAAAATTCATTTNTTTTAGCAACCGGTGGAGGAACTCCATGTTTCAATAATAATATGGAAANCATGAATAAAAATGGAANTACAATTTTCTTAAATATTTCAATTGATATTTTAACTGAGAGAGTAAGCAGAAAAAANAAAAGACCATTATTGAANTCANAAAATATAAAAGAGACAATAATTAATTTATATAATAAGAGAATTAAATTTTATGAGAAATCAAATTTTTCAATAAAAGGTAATAACAGAGAAGAGGCTCTATCTATTGTTAATTCGAACACCTAATGTTATTGATATCTCTTTATTCTTGGTAGAAAATTCAGCAAAAGGCTGATCAGAAAAGATAGGGTAAGGAGTAATATTCGATTTGCTATTTAATATGGAATATGTCAAATCAATACTCAAATTTTTTGCTAGATACCCAAAACCTAAACTTTTTTTAGCTAAACTATTATCAGTGATTCCTTTAATTCTATTAGGGTCCGTCAAATAATTATATCCAGCTCTTATGTAAAAATTATCGTATCTACCTTCTANACCAAATCTGTAGTTTACTGCTAAAGATTTATATATATTTTTAATTTCCTGATTATCTCTATAAGAATCAAAATCAGCAGATTGGATAAATGCGGTTGTNTAATTTATAAAATCTACATCAACAGAAATGAATCCATTTTTTTTTATGAAATAAGAAGTACCTACCGTAAACTTTGAAGGAGAAGTAAAATTATATTCTGCAACGTTTAATGCTGTACCAGATACAGCACTTGCTAATACAGTGTCCTCCGGCTGAAAATAGTAATCAAAGTAACTTGTCTCAAGCTCGCTATCTAATTCTTCCTTTAAAAGAAACTTTGTTTTGGATTCATAGTTAAAACCAATATTTAATTCATTAATAGGTTTAAATATCATTCCAAAAGAGATAGAAGACCCATTACCAGAAATTTTAAAGAAATCTCTTAAAATTAAATAATCTAGTATCCCCTCAAATTCCCATTCACCGTTATCATTTAGTATTTCATAGTTATTTTCTTGAAATATTCTNGTTTGNTCATAGTTTATAAAGTAAACATTTGAACCTAATCCCATATAAAATTTATCATTAAAATTTAATCCTGCAGAAATAGAAAACTTTGACATACTGCCGCTATTTGAAATCCTTTCTTCTTGTAAAGGAAATCCTCCTACAAAAGAAAAATAAGAACCTGGTAAACCAGAAGTAGGATTAATTAAATAATGATCATAAGCTTCCTGAAGGATTCCTATCCCAGAAATAGGTTCAGAATTTGAAATTTGTGATAACGGAATACCCTGTGCATCATAAAGGAAATAATCAATTATTGAATTATTATCATTATATCCTCTGTAATACCTCTCATTTGAGAAATCTTTAATAACATTATATGATATACCAACATTAAATTTTGGGCAGTCCTTACACTCATTAACTGGATCTCTTAAATATGANCCTCTACTTTTTACAGGNAATAAAATAGAGAAGTTATCTATTTTATCGAACGATCTGTCAGAAAAGGATGATTCACCTATATATATTGATGAATTATTTTTTGTTATTGATTTATAACTTATTGAGAATACTTTTTTATTAAAAAAACCTACTCCTGCTGGATTAATTGATATTGAGCTTACGTCACCTCCCAGAGAAGTAGTAGCTCCTCCTATTCCTTTAATTCTTGCTGAGCCACCATTAAATAAGTGACTGAATTTCATAACATCTGAATAATAGCCGTATTGGCTGAATCCATCATATCCAAATAATATAAGGATAATAAGTAATTTTATATACTTACTTAACAAATTTTTGATATTAAGGTAAAATTAATTGTTTCCTCTGGAAGATCCACCACTACTTCCAGCACTTACAGTTGCTCCTCCTGAGCTTCCTCCTGAGCCTCCACTTGAGAAACTATTTCCACCTCCGCTATAAGACCCTCCACTACTATATCCTGATGAACCACCACTTCTAGTACCACCAATTGATGACCTTGCTCCAGTACCAATATTACTTAGACCAGATCTTGAGCTACCATAATTAGTTGGCCTAGAATAAGAACTTCTTCTTCCATTATCATCAGAGGTATAGTATCCATTACCACTAGATCTTAATGATCTTTGACTATTATTAGAGTATGCGTTATTTATTGCATTGACCCTAGAAGAAAAAGATCTATTGAGACTTTCTGACCTTCTATTTGAATTTTGAGAGTAATTAATTCTTCCAGAACGTGTCATATAACTTTCTCTTCCTGATTGATTACCTCTAAAATATGCATTTTGAGTTTTATCAATACTTCCTTCACTATCTCTCTGTATATTTTTATTAGTTATACCTGATTCTCTTCTACCAACATATCTATCAACNCCATCATAACCATCTTTTNNGATAATACCGCCTCTTCCACCTCTAGGTCCTTTAACTACAACTTTATCTTGATTATTATCNATTAGACTAGAAATATACATATGATTGTTTCCTGGCGTATGCTGAAGACCACCACCTGTTCCGTTATTAATCCATATCCATTTTGGATGAGTTTGTGACCATCCACATAAACCGTAAGTTGACATACCTGGATGATGTATATTAAATAATGCTGGAGACATCATAGGATTTAATGATGACAAATAGGGGTTCGAAAAAAACATCATCGGGTCATATGCAGCCAAAGCCCTAAGACCGTATATATTTCTTGGCATCCAGAAATTATAATAAGAACTAATACTTTGAAATTCTGAATAACTTAAATCATAAGGATTCATCATAAAATAATAATTAGGTCTGATTCGACCATACATCATATATAGGTTAAGATCTAAAAACCTTTTATTAAAACTTTTACTTCTAAATAAATTGTCTCTATCGTACTTTAAAGACCCAATATTTTTACTAGACTTTTTAGACAAATTATTATTTACAGCAACACTGGATTTATACTTAGAAATGACATCTGAATTAATTTTATCTGAATTATTAGTATTAGTAATACCAGATCTATATTTAGATAATATCGTTTCTGCTGGAGTTATTTTTTTAACTTTTTTTACGACTCTATCCTTCTTGTTGAAATACATATCATCGTTTTCTTGAGCAAAAGAAAATAGAGTAGAACATAAAAATAAAACAAGTAAATAATTTAATTTTCTAACCATAGTATTAAAATTTAGGTATTTCACCAATTATAAGTTACAAATTTTTAACGATAAAAAATAATTTTATTGTTTTTTAAGTTGATTATTACAGTTAAAATTGTGTAAAAATTAAAGATATGTCTAAGGGTCTACCAAGTAGAAATGAAGATTTTTCTGGATGGTACAATGAACTTGTTAAAAAAGCTGATTTAGCTGAAAATTCATCTGTTAGAGGTTGTATGGTTATAAAACCTTATGGATTTTCAATCTGGGAAAAAATGCAATCTAAACTTGATTCCATGTTTAAAGAAACTGGACACCAAAACGCATATTTTCCNTTATTTATCCCTAAATCATACTTAAGTAAAGAAGCTGATCATGTAGAAGGATTTGCAAAAGAATGTGCTGTTGTAACTCATTATAGACTAAAATCTGAAGAAGAAGGAAAAGGTGTAATAGTAGATCCAGATGCAAAACTAGAGGAAGAATTAATTGTAAGACCGACCTCTGAAACGGTTATATGGAATACATATAAGAATTGGGTTCAATCTTACAGGGATTTACCAATTCTAGTAAATCAATGGGCAAATGTTGTTAGGTGGGAAATGAGAACTAGACTTTTTTTAAGAACCTCTGAATTTCTATGGCAAGAAGGTCATACTGCTCACGAAAATAAGAAAGAAGCCGAAGAGGAAACTTTAAAAATCCTTAATATTTATTCTGATTTTCTTGAAAAAACAATGGCAATTCCTGTTCTTAAGGGGATTAAATCAGAGAGTGAAAAATTTGCAGGGGCTGAAGAAACCTACTGCGTTGAAGCATTAATGCAGGATGGGAAAGCATTGCAAGCTGGAACATCTCATTTTTTAGGTCAAAATTTTGCTAAAGCGTTCGATGTTCAATTTGCAACTTCTGAGGGTAAAAAAGAATATGTTTGGGGTACATCATGGGGAGTATCTACTAGATTAGTGGGAGCGTTAATTATGACTCATTCTGACGATAAAGGATTAGTATTACCTCCTAATCTTGCGCCAATTCAGGTTGTTTTAGTTCCAATATTTAATTCAGATGAAGAATATGATACAATTACAAAAAAACTAAATGGAATAGCTAAAAAATTAAAGTTGAAAAATATTAGCTGTAAAGTTGATGATAGAAAAAACTTTAAGCCAGGCTGGAAATTTTCAGAGTATGAACTAAAAGGAGTTCCAATCCGACTAGCGTTAGGACCTAAAGACATACAAAATAATTCAATTGAAATTGCAAGAAGAGATACACTAGAAAAAGAAATTATTAAAGAAGATAAAGTTGAAAATAAAATTGAAGAATTATTATCTGAAATTCAGGAAAACCTATTTATTAAAGCAAAAAAATTTAGANAGGATAATTCTTCAGAAATANACAATTATGAAGATTTTAAGAAAATATTCAAATCACAAAACGGNTTTNTTTATGCTCACTGGGATGGCACAGCAGAAACNGANAATAAAATAAANAAAGAAACAAAAGCTACTATTAGATGTATTCCTATGGACTANGGAAAGAATCCAGGTAAATGCATTGTTACNGGAAAAAAATCAAACGGGTTAGTTGTTTTTGGTAAAGCTTATTAAAAAATGGAAATTTTAATATTAGGGTTATTATTAGTGTTAGGGATTATTTTAATCNTGATAGAAACTTTATTTATTCCGGGNACAACAATTTTTGGTATACTTGGAATAATATCTATTTTTTCTTCAGATTATTTATCATANGTATACTTTGGAACAGAATTTGCAATAATCTATTCAATAATTAATTCNGTANTTTGTTTAGGAATTATAATTTATTCATTAAAATCTAANACATGGGATAGGATATCTCTNAAAAAAGTNCATCANGAAANAGTTGANAAGAATAGATATGAAAACCTAAAAGTTGGTGACTTAGGATTATCAANTTCTTCTCTAAAACCATATGGNAAAGGNAANTTTAATAATAAAACNTATGAAGTTAANTCCTCAGAAAATTTTATTGATGAAGGAAAAAAAATAAAAATAATTAATATCTTNCAAGACAAAATTTTAGTTAAAAAAAGTANATAATATGGTNCTNACAGCATTNTTAATAGTCGGAATNACAGTATTAGTTTTTATTTTCTTATACTTTGTTCCNGTNAACCTTTGGATNACNGCACAATTTTCNGGNGTAANAATTGGNTTACTTGANCTAGTTTTNATGAGAGTNAGAAGNGTTCCNCCTTCAGTAGTTGTNAATTCNCTTATTACCGCAACAAAAGCNGGATTGGTAATTAAAGATGANATNGAGTCAGNAGGAAGAGTNCTNNNAGGNCCNGANNTAGAAACNCATTATCTTAGCNGGNGGNAANNTTCCNCAAGTNATNACNGCNTTAATTTCNGCAGAAAANGCTAANATGGAGTTGACATTNAAACAAGCNACNGCNATAGATTTAGCNGGTAGAGANGTNTTTGAAGCTGTNACAATGTCTGTAACNCCTAAAGTTATAAANACNCCAAGTGTNGCTGCTGTNGCNGCAGANGGTATTCAGTTAATTTGTAAAGCTAGAGTAACAGTAAGAGCTAATATTTCACAGCTAGTAGGTGGTGCAGGAGAAGAAACNATTCTTGCTAGAGTAGGTGAAGGAATAGTTTCNTCTATCGGTTCATCTAAATCNCATAAAGAAGTTTTAGAAAANCCTGATAGAATTTCAAAACTNGTACTNGAGAGAGGTCTTGANGCTGGAACAGCATATGANATATTATCNATTGATATTGCNGATATTGATATTGGTAAAAATATTGGAGCTATTTTACAGACNGATCANGCTGAAGCTGATCTTAAAGTNGCNGAAGCTAANGCAGANGAAAGAAGAGCAATGGCTGTNGCTGCNGAACAAGAAATGATTGCNAAAGCACANGAAGCTAGAGCTAANGTTATNTTAGCNGAAGCAGAAGTTCCNAANGCNATGGCAGAGGCATTTAGACAAGGTAACTTAGGAATTATGGATTACTATAAGTTCCAAAATATACAAGCTGATACAGGAATGAGAGAAAGTATTGCTGATGATAAGTCTAAAGAATCAGGTGGTAAGACCGATAAAGGTTCTAAGTCAGAATAAATAATTACTATTTATTATAATTGTTTATAACGCTCCTAGGCAAAGGATGATATCCATTATTAAATTCTAATCTTTCAGGAATAATTGTTTTAATTAGATGTACATAATATTCAGATACCTTATCTATTTTAATACAATCATCAACGTCATATAAATCATCAGTATGAACTTGATCGTACCCAATCAATAATTCATCTTTAGCTCTTTTTTTAATAGTATTGGTTTTAGATCCAACTAAGAACTTACTTTCATGTAACTCTTCAAATTTATTTTTATCATAACCACCAAGATTTATAAAATACAAACTCTCATGTTGATTAGGTTTAGACTTAGATAATAAAATCTCATAGCCATCTATATATTTCAACTCAACCCAAGAGTCAATATGAAGTCTCTTTGTATCACCAAACCATTTATCAAGAAGGTCATCATAGCATTCAGTAATTTCATCAGCACATGTAAATACAACATCATGTAATTCTATATTACATTTTTCAGCTCTTCCTCCTAAAAAAACAGCAAATAGTTTCATTATAAGTAATTTACAAAAAAAAAAGCCTCTTAAAAAAAGAGGCTTTTAAATAAAAATCTGGCAACGACCTACTCTCCCACCTGTTACAGTAGTACCATCGGCGCTAATGGGCTTAACTTCTCTGTTCGAAATGGGAAGAGGTGGACCCCAATGCTATAGTCACCATAAAATCTTAATATCGTAACATGTTGCGAATAATGTAGAAAACTAATATTAAAACAGTTTAGTGAGGAAGTTACAGGTAATTAGTACTGCTCAG
>NZWZ01000053.1 GCA_002701745.1 Flammeovirgaceae bacterium | reverse complement strand
AATATGAAGGGTCAGGATTTGGACCATTTGAATAATTTAACCTACTATTGCCCATACTACCAATCTGATAGAATAAGCTTGTCTCTAATTTAGATTTTGTGCTTATATCCCAATAATGCGTAAGAAGGAAAATTGGTTCCTCTAACTTCTTGACTCTGGAATTTCTTTTCATTCCGTTTTGCCATCCCCAGTAAGAATTATAGTTTTCGCTCTGAAGATCATAAACTTCTTGAGTATTTGGTGAGGATTTCCCTCTTCTATTGTAAGCATATATTCCAGAAAAATTTATACTATGGTTATCATTTATTTTATTTTCAATTCCTATAAATAATGAATTAGCATCATAAAATGTTCCTTGGAAATGTCCTTCTTCTGCCCAGCGTCTGCTAACGGAGAAAGTAAAATCCCAGTTTTTATAGTCTGTAGAATATGTTGCTAAAACTCTATTTGTATAACTAGTATTAGTTGATGAATATGAAACTCTTAGTCCTTTTTGGTATAGAGATGTTCTCAAGATAAAATTTGTAGATCCATTAATTCCACCAAAGGCACTTCTCGATTTTTCAAGTCCAACACTATACTCTCTATTCCTTAAAACATCATTTAACCCTCCCCAATTACTCCATTGAGGTCTTCCATCGTAAATCTTATTAACTTCAACACCGTTCATTAAGATTTTATTATTTCTTGAGTCATATCCTCTCTGTCGAAACCTTGCAGGCCCAAATTGGTAAGCTGCAATACTTTGAAACACATCGTTATAAGAACTTAATAAACCAGAGGCAAAGTCACTAGTATTACTATCATCACTTAAATCAAAATCTGTAAGAGAAATTATTCCGGATTCAACATCAGAGCTAAATATTTCTGTTTCTAGTTCTATAATATTAATCTCACCTACTAAAAACTTATTAATAGTCACATATCCTTCTTTACTTATAGTTACTTCAGAAATGTTTCCGCTTATTGATGTTTTTCCATCTTCATCGGTAAAAAATATCTCGCCATTATTTGTCTCAATTTGTACTTGAGATATAGGATCTGAGGTACTGGCATCTTTTACAATAATTGTAGATTCTTGTGAAAGTAATAAGTTCGGAATTAATAAAAATAAAAATTGAATTTGTCGCATTACAATTAGCTCTAAATTACTAACATTTAATTAAATAAATATTATTTTAGGGTAATAAGATTTCCCCATGAAAAAAATAATTATATTAACTTCTATAATATCTGTTTTTTCAATCAATTTTGCCTTTGCTCAAGAAAAAAAATATAAGATCCATACCATAGCTTTTTATAATGTGGAAAATCTTTTTGACACAATAAATGATGTAAATAAAAATGATGAGGCAAGCCCCATAATGGAAATAGAAAATGGAAGATCAGAGATTTATAATAAAAAACTTAAAAATTTATCAAGGGTAATTTCAGAGATAGGTTATTCTGAAACTAATTCATTACCCACAGTAGTAGGATTGTCTGAAGTTGAAAATAAAGCTGTCATTCAAGATTTAATAAATACGGGAAATCTAAAAAATGGAAATTATGGAATCTCTCATTTCGATTCTCCTGATGCAAGAGGTATTGACGTTGCTTTAATATATAGAAAAGACTTTTTTAAAATATTAAATGAGAAAAGTCATTTTTTAGAATTATTCAATTTCAATTCTGGAAAACCTTACTATTCTAGGGATCAACTTGTTGTAGATGGATTATTAGAAGGGGAGAGAATGTTTTTTATTGTTAATCACTGGCCATCAAGATCTGGTGGTGAAATGAGATCTAGACCTTCAAGAAATAAAGCAGCTGAATTAAATGTTGAAATAATAGACTCTATTAATTCTATACATAAAAATCCAAAAATTTTGACGATGGGGGATTTTAACGATGACCCAAAAAATGAAAGTATAAAAAAAATCCTTAAAGCAAAAAAAGATAGAGAAAATGTCAGAAATAATGATATGTATAATCCTTATGAGAAGATGCATAGCAAGGGAGTAGGTACTCTAGCATATAGAGATAATTGGAATCTTTTTGATCAGATAATATTCTCTGGTACCTATCTCGATAAGAGTTTCAAAGAATTTTCTTTTTATAAATCATTAATTTACAATAAAAAATATTTATTCAATCAATCTGGAAGGTTTAAAGGGTATCCATTTAGAAGCTTTGCTGGTGGTAGTTATCTAGATGGTTATAGTGATCATCTACCTGTATATATTTTACTTATAAAGGAATTATAATATTTTAGATAATAAAGTTTATCAATTTCGTTTATTTAATGAATAAATCCGTATTATATCTAACTTTGTTTATGCGCATTTTTTTTAGAACAGCTATATTTCTATCGTTTATTACTTTTTGCTCATCAGAGCTACATTCAACGCATATTAGAGCAGGTGAAATAATTGCAAAAAGAATATCTTCTACAAGCTTAACGTATGAGTTTACCATTATTGGTTACACTGATACTGGGTCAGAAGTGGAGTTTGGTGGAGGAAAATTTGATTTTGGCGATGGAAACATAATTGAAGTTCTTGATGAGTCTGCTTTATCTGCCCAAAAAATATTATTAGAAAATCAAGTTGCATTAAACTTATTTAAAGTAATACATACATTTCAAGCTCCTGGAAGGTATGTAGTTAGTTATTTTGAACAAAATAGAAATGCTCAAATTGTTAATATGGAAAACTCAGTTGATACGCCATTTTTCATCGAAACAGAAATATTAATTGATCCCTTTTTTGGATTAAACAATACTCCAGTTCTCTTAATTCCACCAATTGATAATGGTATTGTAGGTATTAGATATATACATAACCCAGGCGCGTTCGATCCAGATGGTGATAGCTTGTCTTATGAGCTAGTAATTCCTTTACAAGATGAATTAAATGAAGTAACAAATTATAGGTATCCTAATTCTCAAGAATTTTATATAAATGGATTCAATGAAGGTAGAGAGGGAGGTCTTGGCCCACCANTTTTCACTTTAGATTCAATTACTGGTGATCTTATATGGGATGCTCCGGGTGCAGAGGGTGAATATAATTTTGCTTTTAGAGTTGTAGAATGGAGAAAAGTTGGAGATCAGTGGTTTAAACTAGGTCATGTTACAAGAGATATGCAAGTAATTATAGATGCATCAGATAACGAAAGACCTCTNCTGGAGGTATTAGATCCAATTTGTGTGGAGGCAGGAACTCTTGTGAGAGACACAGTTTCTGGTCAAGATCCTAATTTTGATGATGTAAAAATTGAAGCATTTGGTGGTTCATTTGAATTTATTTCATCCCCATCAACTTATTTCCCGAATCCAGCTATTTATCAGAAATCTCCAGGTCAATTATTTTTTGAATGGCAAACAAATTGTTCTCATGTTAGAGAAAGGCCATATGAGATACAGTTCAAAATTACTGATAGTCCACCATATGGGCCTAAGCTTGTAGAATTTAAAAATTGGCAAATTCAAATTGTTGCTCCAGCTCCTGAAGGTTTAGAAGTAATTCCTCAACCAGACAGATCTGCTCAAATCTCTTGGGATACTTATAGTTGTGATAATGCTGAAAAAATTCAAGTTTGGAGAAGAATTGGTAGTTTTGAATATGAGCCTGATGACTGTGAAGTTGGTATACCTGAAGGGTCAGGGTATAGTTTAGTAGATGAAGTTGATGGTGATGAAATATTACTTACAGATAATAATCAAGGAAAAGGATTAGCACCTGGATCAAAATATTGTTATAGGATTTTAGCTGAGTTTCCGCTTCCAGAAGGAGGTACTAGCTATGTATCNGANGAAAAATGTATAATTATTGAAGCATCAGGGCCAGTAATAACTAATGTAAGTATTAATGAAACTGATATTGAGAATGGACAAGTAAATATTAATTGGATCCCCCCTTTTGAAATTGANACCACACTTTTTCCTAAACCATTTAGATATAGAGTAAATAGATTAGAAGGTTTTAACTCAGATAATAACCTATTTAAGTCTACTATTCTTTCAGATACTTTTTTTATAGATAACAATTTAAATACACTTGAAAATATATNTAATTATCAGATTGAAGTATTTTCAAATAATGACACATTATCTTTTGAGGAATCTCACCAGGCATCAACTGTNAGAGCTGAGCTTAGTGGAAATCAAAGTAGTATAGAAATATTTTGGGACTTTGATGTTCCTTGGTCAAATAGCTCACTTAGGTATCCAATACACTATATCTATAGAAATAATGTTAATGGAAGTAATCCNGCTGATTTCGTTATAATTGATTCAGTAGATGTAATTAAAGATGGATTTAGGTATTTAGATGATGGATCTTTTGAAAATATTACTCTTGATGAAAATAAGGTGTATTGTTATTATGTAGTAACATCTGGTTCTTATGAAAATGATAAACTTCCTTTAAATCTTATTTACAAGGATAAGCTTGTAAATAATTCTCAAAAAATTTGTGCTCAAACAAATGATCTTACACCTCCATGTCCTCCNGTAAATTTTAAAATTTCNGATGACTACTCATGTGAAAATTATTTTTCTGATAAGTCATGTGAAATAAAAGATTTTGAAAATAGAATAGAGTGGACAATTGAAGATGACCCTTGTTATTTAGATAGTAAATTTTTCAATGTTTATTTNTCGAGTAATGGCGATGATAATTTTAAAATAGTAGGAACTGTAAATGAAAATTATTTTATCCATAAAGAATTGACAAATCTAAAAGGTGCTTACTATATAACTGCTCTTGATAGATCTGGAAATGAGAGCTTGCCNTCAGATACTATAAGAAGAGATAATTGTCCAAAATACTACTTACCAAATGTATTTACACCTAATGGTGATGGAAAGAATGATTATTTTACACCATTCTTTTCTGATGGATCNATTACTGATTTTAATTATTCTAATTGTCCAAGATTTGTTAGGTCAGTACAAATNACAATAGTTGATAGAACAGGAAAAGAAGTATTTAATCATGATTCTAATGAAAATATTGTTGATGGTATTTACATTAATTGGGATGGAAGGAATAAAAGTGGAATTAATCTTCCTTCAGATACATATTATTATTTGGCAACAGTTACTTTTGATATTCTTGATGAGACAGAAANTATAAAAGAAATAAAAGGATGGGTTCAGATTTTAAGGTAGAAAATAGAATAGTTTTTTATGACGGATTCTGTGTGGTTTGTAGCAAGTTTATANATCTATTGATTAATTCTGATAAAAATAAACTAAATAAGTTTACTAGTATATCGTCCAAATACGCCCAAAAAATATTAAGAGAAAAGATGAAATCTGAAGAGATAGGGAAATTTATAGTTTACCTTTCAAAAGATGGAAAAATTTATTCAAAATCTGATGCAGTCATTCAAGTTTTTATTGAATTAGGAGGTATTTATAATCTAATTGGCTTACTTAAGATATTTCCANCGAGTTTTAGAAATATATTTTATGATTTTTTTGCTAGCAATAGATATAAATGGTTTGGTAAACGAGATCAGTGCCATTTACCTTCTAAAGAAATAGCTGATAGGTTTTATTTATAAATAGTTTATTACCTATTTTTGGATCAAATCTTAAAATATGAATGCATTAGTTTTTCCTGGCCAAGGATCACANTTTGTTGGAATGGGTAAAGATCTTTATGAAAATCATGAAGATGCAAAAAAGATGTTTTTACAAGCTAATAAAATATTAGATTTTGACATTACNGATGTGATGTTTAATGGNACAGTTGAAGATCTAAAGAAAACAGATATAACNCAACCAGCNATCTTTATTCATTCATGTATTACATATTTTATCAATAATGTAAAAGATATCTCTGCATTTGCTGGTCATTCATTAGGTGAGTTTTCAGCTGTAACCTGTTCAGGNTCTTTATCATTTGAGGAAGGTCTTGAGTTAGTTTTAATTAGAGCNAGAGCAATGCAAAATGCTTGTAAAAATAATGATTCTACTATGGCAGCTATTCTTGCTTTATCTGATGAAATTGTTGACGAAGAATGTAAAAAAATAAATAATGTAGTACCAGCAAATTATAATTGTCCTGGTCAAATTGTTATATCTGGATCAAATGAAGGAATTGAGAAAGCTTGTGCAATATTTAAAGATAAAGGAGGAAAAGCAATTCCTTTACCTGTAGGAGGAGGTTTTCACTCTCCATATATGGAATCTGCTAGGATTGAATTAGAGGATGCNGTCAATCAAGCTAATATTAGTACTCCAAGTGCGCCNATTTATCAAAATTATGATGCTAAAGGTTATTCGAAGCCNGAAAATATCAGAAATAATCTTATNAGTCAATTAACCTCCCCGGTAAGATGGACACAGTCAGTCAATAACATGATTAATGATAATGTGAAGGTTTTTATTGAATGTGGTCCAGGAAGNGTTCTTCAAGGATTAGTTAAAAAAATTAANAGAGATTCAGAAGTTTCATCATTATAAAAGTTTTATGAAAGGAATGCTTAAAGAAAATAGTTTAGAAAATAAAGTAATTCTAGTTACTGGAGGAGGATCTGGTCTTGGAAAATCAATGGTAAAATATTTCTTAGANTTAGGTGCTAATGTTGTAATAACTAGTAGGAGGGAAGAGTTATTAATTGANGTTGCTAAANAATTTAACTCTAAACATAATTCTGAAGTATTTCCAATTGCATGTGACGTTAGAAAAATTGATGAAGTTGAAAATGTAATTAATGAGTCTTACAAAAAATTTGGTAAAATAGACTGTCTTGTAAATAATGCAGCAGGAAATTTTATAAGTCCCACTGAAAGATTATCTACAAGAGCCTTTGATGCCGTTATTGATATTGTCTTAAAGGGAACAATTAATTTTACTCTTACGCTAGGAAAAAAATGGATTAAAGATAAATCCGATGGGAATGTTTTAAATATAGTGACAACATATTCATGGACTGGATCTGGTTATGTCGTACCTTCAGCATGTGCAAAAGCAGGGGTTCTGAGTATGACAAGATCTCTAGCAGTTGAGTGGGCAAAATATAAAATAAGATCAAATGCGATTGCTCCTGGTCCTTTTCCGACAAAAGGTGCATGGGAAAGATTATTGCCAGGTGACCTTAAAGAAAAATTTGATCCTTCAAAAAAAGTNCCTGTAGGTAGAGTTGGGGAACATCAAGAATTATCAAATTTAGCTGCATATTTACTATCTGACTATTCTTCTTATATAAATGGAGAAGTTATTACAATTGATGGAGCTGANTGGTTGAAAGGAGCTGGGCAATTCAATCATCTAGAGATGATAACAGATNAAATGTGGGATATGTTTGAGATGATGAGAAAGAAAAAATAATGAGTNAAAAAAAAAGACATTTAGTTACTGCAGCTTTAATTTATGCTAATGGACCNATTCATATTGGTCATTTAGCAGGATGTTACATACCCTCTGATCTCTATGTTAGATTTTTAAGATCTAAAGGGGAAGATGTTAAATTTATTAGTGGTACAGATGAGCATGGGGTNCCTATNACAATTAAAGCTAGAGANNAAAAAAAATCACCTCAAGAAGTAGTTGATTATTATTACAANCTAATTNATAATTCATTTAAAGAATTTGGTATAAGTTTTGATATCTTTTCTAGAACCTCAAAAGATATTCATCATAAAACCAGCTCGGANTTCTTTCTTAACTTATATGAAAAAGGCNTATTTAAAGAAATTACATCATCTCAATATTATGATGTAAAAGAGAAACAGTTTTTGTCAGACAGATACATAACAGGAGAATGCCCATGTGGAGAAAANAAAAATGCTTATGGAGACCAGTGTGAGGTATGTGGAAAGACATTAAGTCCAATGGACTTAAAAAATCCAAAATCTAGCTTATCAGGCAATGTACCTATTTTAAAAGAAACAAAAAATTGGTATTTGCCAATGGATAAACTTCAAGGAAATATTGAAAAATATATTGAAACTAAGAAAGATTGGAAATCAAATGTTATTGGACAATGTAANTCATGGTTAAATGATGGTCTAAAACCTAGGGCAATGACTAGGGATTTGAACTGGGGAGTACGTGTTCCATTAAAAGATGCAGATGGTAAGGTTTTATATGTTTGGTTTGATGCACCGATAGGTTATATAACAGCTACTAAAGAATTAGACTCNAAGAATTGGGAAAANTATTGGAAAGATAAGGATACAAGTCTTGTTCACTTTATTGGTAAAGATAATATTGTATTTCATACAATNATATTTCCAATGATGCTTATGGAACATGGAGATTATATTTTGCCAGAAAATGTACCAGCTAATGAATTNATGAACTTAGAGGGTGAAAAAATTTCAACTTCAAGAAATTGGGCAGTTTGGCTTCATGAATATCTTAANGATTTCCCTAATATGCAAGATGAGTTGAGATACTGTCTTATTACAAANTTACCTGAAAATAAGGATAGTGATTTTTCNTGGAAAGATTTTCAACAGAAAAATAANAATGAACTTGTTGCTATTTTNGGAAACTATATTAATCGTGTTTTTGTTCTCTGTGATAAGTTTTTTGATAAAAAAGTNCCTAAACNTCTNGATGATAATGTAGATAATNAAATTTTTTCTGAATTAGATGANTTAAAAGGGAAGGTAGAATTNTCNATTCAAAACTTTAAGTTTAGAGAGGCAATGAGCTATGTAATTGATGTCGCAAGACTTGGAAATAAATATCTTACTGATACTGAACCATGGAAAATATTTNAAGAAAANCCTGAAAGAGTTAAAGNTATAATTCATAATTCAGTACAAATAGTTGCAAATATTTCAATATTGTGTGAACCTTTTATTCCTTTTACATCAAAAAAAATAANAGAACTATTAAATATCAGTGATATAAATTGGAGTAATGCAAGCTCTAGTATTGTGAATGCNGGTCATGAAATTTCAGGAAAAGCACATATTTTTTCAAAAATTGAAGATAAGGCTATTGAAGATCAAATAAAAAAACTTAAATTAAATNACGAAAATGATAAAATTATGCCTCAAAAAAACATAATAGAATTTGATGATTTCACTAAAGTTGATCTNAGAGTNGGGACTNTNATAGAAGCTGAAAATATTCCAAANTCTGATAAACTATTGAAGTTGAAAGTAGATACAGGGCTTGATCAAAGAACTATATTAAGTGGTATNTCTAAGTATTATTCTCCTGATGAAATTATAAANAAAAAGGTAATGGTTTTAATTAATCTNAAACCAAGAAAAATGATGGGTTTTGAAAGNGAAGGAATGTTATTACTTGCAGATGATGGTGATGGAAATTTGAGCTTAATGCAGCCAGATTCTGATATATCAGATGGTGCAGTAGTTGCTTAATTATATTTATTCATAGTTCTGTCAACTCCTAAATAGCAAAAATTTAAAGCTATTTCAGAACNTAACTCAATATTATTTTCTAATTCTTTTTGTTCTTCTTTACTAAATTCTCCGAGTACGTATTCTGACTGGTAACCTGTCCTGAAGTTATTATCTATTCCAAATCGTAGTCTAGAATAATTTGAATTTTTTAATGAAATATTAATACTTTTTAGNCCATTATGACCTCCATCAGAACCTTTNTTTTTTAATCTTATCTTACCAAAAGGTAGTGANAAATCATCTGTAACTACTATAATATTCTCTAACTTAATTTTAAGTTCATTTGCCCAGTATTGAACAGCTTTACCACTGTTATTAACAAAATTTGAAGGTTTAATTAAATGNATNTTTNTGCCCTTAAATTTACCATTAGAATANAAAGCATNTTTTTTTAATTCAAATTCTGAACCTAGTTTTTCGGAAATATTATCAAGAATTTTAAACCCAATATTATGTCTAGTATTTTCGTACTCTTTTCCTATGTTGCCAAGACCAACTATTAGGTATTTCATAAATCAAAAGTTTAGCATTTAAATTTATACTAAACTTTCGATTTAAAATAATTAGAGAAATTAATATTATCCTTCTTTAGATTCTGATGAATCTTTATTNTCACCTTCAGCTGGTGCAGCGTCTGCTTTTCCTTCAGCTCCTTCAGCTCCTTCAGCTCCTTCAGCTCCTTCAGCTCCTTCTTCTCCTTCTTCCTCTTCCTCAATTTCAATTTTAACTCTAGGAACATTAACAGANACAACACTAACAAGAGGACTNTTTAAAATGTCATACTGATCATTTAAAAGTTCTTCTACCTTTATACTTTTTCCTAATTGTAGTTCANTTATATCTACTTCAACAAACGAAGGCATATTTTTTGGATAAGCCATTAATGATAATTTTCTTATTCTCNTTAAAATTTTACCTCCCTGTTGAACACCAGGAGAATTTCCTATAATTTTTACAGGAATTTCCATTTTAACTTTTTTATCATCTTGTAACTCATCTTGTAACTCTAAAAAGTCTGCATGAAGAATAGTTTCACTCACTGGGTGAAACTGAATATCTTGGAGTATAGCATCTTTTTCAACTCCTTCGATATTTAATTTGACAAAATTTGCGCCAGGTGTATATACGAGATCTCTGAAAAGAATCATTGGTGAATGAAAATGTATCTGTTCTTTTCCACCATAAACTACACAAGGAACATTTCCTTCCTCTCTTAGTTTTTTGGAATTCTGTTTACCAAGATTTGCTCTTTTATACCCTATAATCTCAATTGTTTCCATATTATTTAAATTTATCTGTTAATAAAAAGTGAGCTAGTAGATTCATTTTCATGAATTTTTCTAATAGCTTTTGCAATTAATCCTGCAATGGATAACACTTTTATTTTTTTATTCCTAAATTTTAGTGGAATACTATCAGTAACCACTAATTCATTTAAAGCGGAATCTTCTAAGTTTTCTTCAGCATTTCCACTTAAAACTGGATGAGAAATAAGTGCTCTAACTGAATTTGCACCTTTTTCCATAATTACTTGTGATGCTTTTGAAATTGTACCTCCAGTATCAATCAAGTCATCTATAATTATAACATCTTTCCCTTCAACATTACCAATTACTTGAACAGTTTTAACTTCGTTTGCTTTTTCTCGGTTCTTGTCACAAATAACAAATTCTGTATCAAAATATTTTGCATATTCCCTAACTCTTTCAGCTCCTCCAGCATCAGGTGAAGCAAAAATTAAGTTTTTTAAATTTAAGTTTTTAACATAAGGAACAAATACAGAACTTCCGTTTAAGTGATCAAGTGGAATATCAAAGAAACCCTGAATTTGTCCTGCATGAAGATCACATGAAACTATTCTAGACGCCCCAGATGCCGTAAGTAAGTTGGCAAGTAATTTTGCCGATACTGCTATTCTAGGTTTGTCTTTTCTGTCTTGTCTAGCATACCCGTAATAAGGGATAACTACGTTAACAAATTTGGCACTAGCTCTTTTTGCAGCGTCAATCATTAAGAAAAGTTCCATAATATTATCGGAGCTGTCTACTGTCGATTGAACTATATATACATCAGAACCTCTGACTGTTTCGGTATATCTAAAACTTAGTTCACCATCACTAAATTTACCTAGCTTTCCTTTACCAAGAGGTTTTCCGAACTCAGAAGCAATTTTTTTTGCTAATTCGATGGAACCACTTCCAGCAAAAATTTTAACTGTACTCATTTGAAAGTTTGAGTTGGCTCACTAGGGATCGAACCTAGACTCTTCTGGACCAAAACCAGACGTGTTGCCAGTTACACCATGAGCCAATATGGGCTACAAAATTAGATTTTATTTTTAATTTATTGAAATTAAAATCATGCATTTTCTTCAAGCCAGTTTCTTGCATTTTGAAAAGGTAAAATCCAAGGTGATATTTCATCTTCTCTATCACTTGGGTAATGAGCCCAGTTCCAAGAAAAAATAGATCTTTCAAGGTGTGGCATGATAGCAAGATGCCTTCCGTCATCAGAACAAACTGCAGCTGCAGAAAATTCAGAACCATTTGGGTTAGCAGGGTATTCATCGTAATGAAATTTAGCAGCGACATTGACCTTTTGATTTTTAAAATTAAATTTTCCCTCTCCATGTGCAGACCATATCCCTAAAGTAGAGCCCTCAAGGTTTTTTAGCATTATTGAGTTTGACTTAAGAATATCGATACTAGAGAAAATACATTCAAATTTATTCGAGGTATTATGTTCCATTTTAGGATGTTTTTCCTCATGTTTAGGATAAATTAGATCTAATTCCATCATAAGTTGACAACCATTACAAACCCCAAGACTTAATGTATCTTCTCTTCTATAAAAGTCTTTGATAACTTTTCTTGCTTTTTTATTAAACTTAAAAGCCCCTGCCCAGCCCTTAGCAGAACCTAAAACATCAGAGTTAGAAAATCCGCCAGGGAATACTAACATGTTTATATCTTCTAAATTTTCTCTTCCAGAGACTAGGTCTGTCATGTGCACATCCTTTACTTTAAACCCACAAAGATTTAACATATACGCCATCTCTCTTTCACTATTAATTCCTTTCTCTCTAATTACTGCAGCTTTAATATCTTTTTTAAAGTTGTTTTTTGGAATTTCTCCTTTAAAATTTGAAGGAAATTTGAATTTTAAAGATTGATTTTTATAATTTTCAAATCTCTCTAAACTCTTATTATTTGAGGTCTGTTGAGAATCCATCAAAAATGAGTTTTTATACCAAACATCCCTAAAATGATCCAAATCAAGACTTAAAAATTTATTTTTGAATTCTATATTAAGTTTTCTTTCATCTATTGTATTACCAATTGAGATGAAATCAATATTATTCTTAACTAATTTTTCTTTACCTATTTTATTTGTTTGAATAAATATGCCTGGAGATTCATTAAATAAAATTTTTAGTAAATCATCTTCATTAAATTCATCTAGATTAATAGAAATCCCACCCTTAGAATTAGGGAAGTTCATTTCAAGAAGAGTAGTTATTAGACCACCAGAGGACACATCATGACCAGAGAAAATATTTTTTGATGATATTAGTTCCTGAATAGTTTTGAAGATATTTTTTATCTCATCAGCAGATTTTGTTTCTGCAACATCGTTACCTACACTTGAAAGAGTTTGGAAAAATGCAGATCCTGTNAAATTTAAATCTTCACAGAAATTAATATAAATTAATTCTAATTCTTTATCTAAAACAATATTTGGTTTAATTACATGATTTATATCNGAAACCTCAGATACTGCTGATATTATCACGGTTCCTGGGGAAAGAACTTTTAAGCCNTTACTATATTTCTGGGTCATAGATAAAGAGTCTTTTCCTGTTGGNACATTTACTCCAATTTCAATTGCAAAATCACTAATTGATTTAACNGCATTATAAAGTCTTGTATTTTCTCCAGGATTATTAGCAGGCCACATCCAGTTTGCACTCAAAGAAATATTAGACAATCCATTATGAATAGGAGCCCAAATAATATTAGTTAAGGCCTTAAGAATAGAATACTTAGATCCAATTTTTTCATCAGCAATAGATACAATTGNTGAAAANCCAACGGTGGTTGCAATACCCTTATTTGATGAAAAATCTAANGCCATTATTCCTAAATTATTTAATGGNAATTGAATTTCACCGACTGCTTGTTGTAAAGCAACTCTTCCTGTAACACATCTATCAACTTTATTGGTAAGCCAGTCTTTGCAAGAAACAGACTCGAGAGATAGGACATTCTCAAGATATTTAATNAATAAGTTTTGGTAGTATTTAGGTTCTTTTAAATCAATTTGAATTGTTTTGTCGTTTATTACTGTCTTAGGAGAAGAACCAAAGAAATCTTCTAAATTTAGGTCTATAGGATTTATATTTTCTTTTCCTTTAAAAACTAATTTCTTNTTTTCTTTAACATATCCAACATGGAATATTGGAGCTCTTTCTCTTTCAGCAATATTTTTAATTTTATTGAAGTCTTCTTTTTTTATAACTAAGCCCATTCTTTCTTGTGACTCATTACCAATAATCTCTTTTTCAGATAGAGTAGGGTCTCCAACAGGCAGATTATTAATGTTTATTTCTCCACCAGTTTCTTCTAATAGTTCAGAAAGGCAGTTGAGGTGTCCTCCTGCTCCATGATCATGAATNGAAAGAATAGGATTATCTATTTCCTCTGCTAAAGCTCTAATTACATTTGAAACTCTTTTCTGCATCTCTGGATTTGATCTNTGAACTGCATTTAGTTCAATATTATTTTTGAATTCACCGGTGTTAACAGAGGATACAGCTCCTCCTCCCATACCGATCCTGTAATTATCTCCACCTAGTACAACTACATAATCTCCTTCCTTAATTTTCTTCTTTTTTGATTCATTTTCTTTTCCAAAACCAATACCTCCTGCCANCATTATAACTTTATCATAACCTAAATTGATATTATTTTCAGAATGCTCAAANGTTAGAANACTTCCATTAATTAATGGTTGACCAAATTTATTTCCATAATCACTAGCTCCATTTGAGGCTTTTATAAGTATATCTTTTGGGTTTTGGTATAGCCAATCTTTTTTAATTTGATTTTGCTCCCATTTTTTTGATTTGGAAGTTCTTGGGTATGATGTCATATATACTGCTGAGCCTGCGAGAGGAAAACTCGCTTGTCCACCTGCCATTCTATCTCTAATTTCACCNCCTGAACCAGTTGCTGCACCACTAAATGGTTCTACTGTTGTAGGAAAGTTATGNGTTTCAGCTTTAAGAGAGATAGATGATTTTATTTTTCTTAATTTATAATAATCAGGAGTATCTTTTTTATCAGTAGTGAATAATTCAATATCAGGTCCAGNGATAAATGCTACATTATCTTTATATGCAGAGATTATATTTGATGGGTTTTCTTTGGAGGTTTTTTTTATCATTTGAAAAAGACTATTGTCCATTTTTTTTCCATCTAAAATAAATTCNCCATTAAATATTTTATGTCTACAGTGCTCTGAGTTAACTTGAGAAAACCCAAACACTTCACTATCTGTTAATTTTCTATTCAATCTTTTACTAACTTGATTTAAATAATCAATTTCATCNTCACTCAATGCTAGTCCNTCATTCTTATTGTANTGNTCCAAATTATCAACAAATAAAACTTTTTCAGCTNTTTTAGTTACTTTAAAAATTTCTTGACCNGGGTCTAAATACTTTGACTCTGTCATTGGATCAAAAGAATTTTTATTTTTTTCTAATATTTCAATTCTTTCAATATAATTGATGCCTACATTTTTTGTAATTTCTACAGCATTTGTACTCCAAGGAGTAGTCATTTCTTTTACAGGACCAATGTAATTACCTTTTAAAATTGAATCTTTAGANTAAGATGCATTACCAAATAACCAACTAAGTATTTTTATATCATCTTTTACGAGTTTCTTTGAGTGCTCAACAGCAAAAAAATAATTAGATGATTTTTTAAAAAATGATATCATTNGAATTAGTAAGGAACAAAAATAATTTTTTTTACCACATATTTTTATCTCAAATCAAAAAATGAAAAAAAATTAAACATTTTTTATATGTTTGCGTTGGAAACTAAAAGTAATAANATAGTTTCCTTAGTTTTTTATGAGTATTAAGTTAAACATAGTTGAAAAAGCNGATTCACTTTTTAGGACTTTCGGTATAAGGGGTGTNACGGTAGATGATATTTGCAAAGCCTGTGGGATTTCAAAAAAAACAATATATAANCATTATTCTGATAAATATNCACTNGCAAATAAATCTNTAGAATATCATTACGATAAACTTTTTAAAGAAATTAACTCAATAGTTAAGAATTCATCAAATGCCATTGAGACATTTTTTAAAATTTCCTTACACTTTNGAGAAACTTTAAATGACATNACTCCGTCTTTCGTACATGATTTAAAAAAATTTCATCCTGATCTTTATGAGATTCATCAAAACTCAAAAGANAAACTTTTTGTTAAGTCATTAAAGAGTGTAATTAAAAACGGAAAAAAAGAAGGTNTAATTAGAANAGAAATAAATGAAGATATTATACCAAAACTTAGAATTGAGATGATTGAAGCTGGTTTTAATCAAGATGTCTTTCCNCAAAAAAATTATAATTATATGGATATACAAATAATTTCTTTTGATCTCTTCCTAAGAGGTATAGTTACNCCGAAAGGNCTTAAGATTTATGAGAAAACATTAAATACTCTTAAACCATGAAAAAANCATTCATAATAATTTTTGTATTTATATCACANCTTTCATACTCACAGGANAGGAAACTTNCACTTTCAGAGTGCATNGATTTAGCAATNGAAAATAATGAAAATCTAAAAAATTCTAAATTAGAAGAAAAGATATCTAAATCCTTATCAAAAGAATATTTATCGATTGGCTTTCCTCAAATTAATTTAGATGGTGGTTTAAAGTATAATCATGATGTTCCAAAGAGCTTGATAGATATAAGTCGATTTATGCCNGGTGTGCCTGAGGGNACCGAACAAGAAGTNCAATTTGGTCAGACATATGATGGAAGAGCAGATTTATTTATTAATCAAATGATATTTAATGGGTCATACTTCGTTGGATTATCTGCTGCAAAGGAACTNNTTANATTATCTGAAAAATTAACTAAAAGAAATGAAATCGATATTCATGAATCTGTTCAAAAAGCATATTANACTGTTTTAAATACTAGATCNAGAGTTAATTTAGTATTATCAAATCTTGACAGATTGTCTGTACTATTAGATGAAACTAAACAACTATATGAAAATGGTTTTATCGAAAAATTAGATGTAGATAGAATTCAAGTTGCTTANAATAACTTAAAAAGTGAAAAAATTAAAGCTGATAGGTTTTTTAAGTTGAGTNAAGAGGTTCTCAATTTTCAAATTGGATTGCCTGTAGGAACTCAAATNCAATTAGAAGGTGAACTTAATAGTAAAATTTTAGAAGACTTCAGTTATAGTTTAGATGATTTTGATTACACCAATAGAATTGAATATTCAATTTTACAAACTGATAAGAATTTAAAATTCTACGATCTTAAGAATAATAGATCNCAATATTTACCTCAGATTTATGCGAACTATAACTATGGTTATAACACATCTTCTTCAAATTATGATTTNTTTTTTGAATCTAANAGATGGAAGAGTTTTGGAACTTTTGGTTTAAAANTCATTGTGCCAATTTTTGATGGATTTTTAAAGAGAAGTAAAATAAATCAATCAAAATATAAGATTGAACAGGTAGAAAATCAATTNTTNTTTTTAGAAAGATCTATTANCCTTCAAATTAATCAGTCAATTTCAAATTATGAAAACACAAAGGAGTCNTTATCAATTTCAATGCAAAATCTTCAATTAGCTGAANATGTATATAATGCGACTGAAAAAAAATTTAAANAAGGTGTNGGNTCAAATTTAGAATTAATTGATTCTAATAANTCCCTGAAAATTGCTCAGAATCAATACTTTAATTCATTATANGAATCAATTATAGCATCTATTGANATTAAAAAAACATTAGGAACACTANTAATAAATTAGATATGAGAAAAATANTATTACCACTTTTACTNTTTATTTTTTCTTGCGAAAACAATGACATTGAAAGTAAAAAAAAGAAACTTGATATTTTAAAAAATTCACTTGTTGAAACATATTCTGAAATTGAAATACTCGAAAAAGAAATAATTTTATTAGACTCAACTTTTATCCAAAAAAATTATGAGCTCGTAACNNTTTCANAATTAAATAATGATCCATTCATTCATGAAATAGAATTAAGGGGNAATATNGAATCTAGAAAAAACGTTATTGTTGTTCCTGAAGTAGTAGGAAAATANACTTCAGTNANNGTNACTGAAGGTCAATTNGTAGAGAAAGGGACTACGCTAGCAAGGATAAATTCTGATGTTTTTGATAATAATCTTAATGAAATTAAATCAAATTTAGATTTACTTAAAACTATTTTTGAAAGGCAGGCTAACCTTTGGCAAAATAATATCGGTTCTGAAATAGATTATCTAAGAGCTAAATCAAATTATGAGTCAATTAAGAGTAGATANAATGCAACAAGACTACAGGTATCTAAATTTGAAGTAATTGCTCCTTTTTCTGGTATTGTTGACGAAGTTAATGTTAAAGTNGGGGAGATGGCTTCTCCAACTATTCCNTCATTTAGAATTCTAAATGAAAGTGAATACTTNCTNAGCGTAGATGTTTCTGAAAATTATATTAACTCCTTTTCTATACAAGACACAGTAAAGGTTATTTCAAACAATAAAGAAATTTATCTTTCAAAAATTATATCTATTTCAAAAGTTGTTAATCCTATTAATAGAACATTTAATGTTGGAATAGAAATCCCAAATGAATTACGTGAAGAAATTAAGCCGAATCAAATTCTTAATGCTTTATTGATTGATTATAAAAACAATAATTCTCTTTCNGTTTCCTCTAANATCATTTTTAATGATGANAGNGGAAGCTACGTATTTATNNTTAGTGATTTTGATGGGGAGATGATTGCAAGAAAAATCCCTGTTTTGACTGGGAAATCCTTCAAATATCAAACAGAAATACTATCTGGATTAATAGGAGATGAGCTTATAATTGATAAAGGATCAACTGAGGTTATGGATGGATCTTATGTAAAGATTAAAAATTAAAATAAATGAATAATAAGGGTCAGGACAAAGTCATTAAACAGTTTGGTTTATCTAATTTTTCTCTGAAAAATAGAATAACTGTTGTATTAATCTTTATTTTATTGGTTGTTTTAGGTGTTGGTGCATACAATAACTTACCAAAAGAAAGCTATCCAGAAGTTGAGCAATCTACAGTATTTGTTGGTACACCTTATCCTGGTAATTCTCCAACAGATATTGAAAATTTGATAACCAGACCTATTGAAAAGGAGATAAATACCATATCTGAAATTAAAGAGATAAGATCAAATTCTATTCAAGGTTTTTCAACTATTGTTGCTGAGTTTGTTTCTGGAACTGATATAGAATATGCAAAATCCAAAATAAAAGATGCTGTAGATAAGGCTAAAATTAATTTACCTACAGATCTACCAAGAGAATCAGATGTATATGAAATAAGTTTTTCTGATTTTCCAGTTATGAGTGTTACATTATCTGGTGAATATTCAATTGAAAAGCTTGAATCATACGGTGAGATATTAAAAGATGAATTAGAAAAAATTTCAGATGTATCTAAAGTAGAAATTGCAGGAGTAGAAGAAAAAGAAATATCAATAATGGTTAATCCATTCGAATTAGAAGCTAGAAATTTATCTTTCTCCGATATTGAAAACGCCGTAAAGTATGAAAATATATCTGTTTCTGGGGGAAACTTATTAGAAAATGACATGAGGAGATCAGTTAGGTTAATTGGTGAATTTAAACAAATAGAAGACATTGAAAATATTATAATTTCTAATAGAAATGATAAGGTAGTCTTTCTAAAAGATATTGCTGAAATAAGATTTGGATACAAAGAAATTGAGAGCTACACCAGACTGTCAGGNAAGCCGGTAGTTTCAGTTGATGTTTCAAAAAGATCNGGCACAAATCTTCTTCTATTAAATGATAAGGTTAATGCTGCTATAGCGGAAGTAAAAAGTTTTATTCCAAATGACATTGATATAATTATCGTAAATAATCAATCTCAAAATACAAAAGAACAAGTTAGTACTTTAGAGAACAGTATATTTAGTGGAGTTATATTAGTAGTTCTAGTTTTAATGTTCTTCCTTGGTGTGAGAAATGCACTTTTTGTTGGTTTATCTATTCCTCTATCAATGTGTATTTCATTTATAATACTTCAACTTTTTGGTATAACTGTTAATATGATGATATTATTTTCTTTAGTCATATCACTGGGTCTATTGGTAGATAATGGAATTGTTGTTACTGAGAACATTTATAGATTTTTAGAGAAAGGATATTCAAAAATNGAAGCTACCAAACTTGGAATNGGAGAAATTGCTCTTCCAATTATTACATCAACNGCAACTACTCTNGCTGTTTTTGTTCCTNTAGCTTTTTGGCCTGGTCTAACTGGAAAGTTTATGAGTTATCTTCCAATTGGAATTATAGTAACTCTTCTTTCATCTCTTTTTGTAGCACTTGTTATAAATCCTGTAATGATTTCATATCTTATGAAAATTGAAGATAATAAAGGNAAAGACTTTAAAAAATATATTNAAAATGTAGTNATACTAGNAATAATAGGNTTTGCTTTCATTCTATTTAATATTNACTGGATTGGAAATATTTTAATATTTATTTCTTTATTTATTCTTTCAAATTANTATGTTTTTGTTCCTTTNTCTAAGGTATTTAGGGAAAAATANTTAAAAAGTTTAGAGAATAAGTATAGTAAGCTATTATCTTATCTTTTACTTAGAAGAAGACCTTATTTTGTTTTATTNGGCTCAATTTTACTTCTCATTGGTACTTTTCAATTNCTTCAAATTTATCCACCAAAAATTTTATTCTTCCCNGAAAATAGACCNAANTATATTAATGTATTTTTAGAGTTACCTGTTGGTACAGATATTGAAGAGACAAATAATTTTGCTAAAATTATTGAGGAGGAAGTAAATAAATCTANATCAGAATATTCAAGTATAATCGAGAGCGTAGTTACATATGTAGGNNAAAGAACNTTAAATGAAAATGATCCATCTGCTCTAGGAATGAGAGATACACCTAACAGAGCAAGAATTAATATCAATTTCTATGAGTTTGAGAAGAGGAATGGTATAAATACTATAGATGTTTTAGAAAAATTGAGAAATGATATANATGATTATCCTGGAGTTAGTATAACATACGGTAAGGATAGAAAAGGGCCCCCTGTAGGTGGTGAGATAAGTATTCAAGTAACTGGCCCTGATTTTCAAGAATTAATTTCTCAAGTTGAAAATATGAGAAAATATATAAATGATTCAAATATTCCTGGTATCGAAAAACTTGGGCTTGATCTCTCGACTAGNAAGCCAGAGTTATTAATTGATTTTGATAGGGATCGGTTAAGAAGATATGGTTTATCAACTGGAATGCTTGCTAATGAATTAAGNACATCATTATTTGGTAAAGAAATATCAAAGTATAAAGTTGGAGAGGATGAATANAAAATACAACTTAGATTAGCTGATCAATATAGGTANGATATAAATACACTTCTAAATAAAAATATTACTTTTAGAAATCAGTCAAATGGTAGAACATACCAAGTTCCAATAAGTTCTTTCGCATCTATGAAAATGTCTAATACTTTTAGCTCAGTAAAAAGAAANGATTTAGACAAGGTCATAACTATTTCTTCAAATGTGATTTCTGGTTATAATCCTACTGAAGTAAACTCAAAAATTGATATGGTTCTNAAAANTTANCCGTTACCAAATGGNTANTCNTATAAATTTGGTGGTGAACAGCAAGANCAGGAAGAAGAAATGGCATTCCTTTCTAATGCATTTATGATTGCCCTNTTTTTAGTTTTTATAATTATAGTTGCTCAGTTTAATAAAATTATAACACCTCTNATTATTATGTCTTCTATAATCCTTAGTACCATCGGNGTTTTTCTNGGTCTTCTAATTTTTAATATGGACTTTGTNGTTGTTATGACAATGATCGGTGTTATTTCANTAATAGGAATTGTTGTCAATAATGCAATAGTTCTTATAGATTTTATTGAGTTAAACAGAAAAAGAAAAATGATTGGAAAAAAAGTTCAATTATCTGTAGAGGAAGTTATGGAATGTATCACTGAAGCAGGTAGGACAAGATTAAGACCAGTTATTTTAACTGCTCTAACTACTATTTTAGGATTGATGCCACTTGCAATTGGAATGAATTTTGATTTTGTGAGTTTCTTTAAATTTTATGAAGTTAATTTTTACTTAGGAGGAGATAATATGGTATTCTTTGGTCCTATAGCTTGGGCAATCATATTTGGTTTGTCTTTTGCAACATTCCTTACGCTTTTAGTAATACCTTCTATGTATCTAATACAGGTTAAATTAAATAGATATCTAGGTTTATCATAATGGAAAGAATTGTATTCTTATTTTTCTTTACTTTAACATCAACCCTTCTCGATTTTTATTTTTATCAAATAATAAAGAAATATAGAATTATACTTTGGACAAAACCTCTATTCTATCTCTACTGGTCATTTACAATAATTACTATTACTAATTTCTTTATTTATGCTTTCAGTTTAGATCTAGGATTTTATCTAAAGGCAATAATATTTAATATGATAATTGGTAATTTCATCTCAAAATTAGTTGCGCTTCCATTTTTATTGATTGATGATCTAAGAAGGATGATAATCTTTTTTTTCAGAAAAAGAACAGAAAGCTCTAATAACAAAATTTCAAGATCAAAATTTCTTAGTATATCAGCTTCCTTAGCTTATGGGTTGCCTATAACATCTCTTACATATGGAATTCTTTCAAACAATGTCTATGATTATAGAGTTAAGAGAAGAAAAGTATCTTTTAATAATTTACCTTCTGCTTTTGATGGCATTAAAATATGTCATATTTCAGATATTCATGTAGGTAGCTTAAAGAATAGGGTGGCTGTTAGAGGTGGCTTGGATATGATCTTAAATGAAAAACCAGATGCTATTTTTTTTACTGGTGATTTAGTTAACGATAAGGCAGAAGAATTAAAAGGGTGGGGTGATGATCTCTCAAAACTAAAGGCTCCCTTAGGTGTTCATAGCGTCCTTGGAAATCATGACTATGGAGAATATACATCATGGAAAAATGAAAGTGAAAAAAATAAAAATTTTAATGATTTAATTAAAGGCCAAAA
>NZWZ01000052.1 GCA_002701745.1 Flammeovirgaceae bacterium | reverse complement strand
TTACAAATTGAGATAATTTCTGAAAATGTAGATTCATCAGTTAGTGTTGTACAATATGACTTTAATTACAATACAACTAATAATTTATTTAATCCTTCGTCTGGAAAATCCTACACCTATAATTCTAAGGGGAAATATGTTATTGCACAGGCAATAAATCAAGATGGAGTTGAAAAGATTGATGTTTTAGAAATAGAGGCACACGAAATCAAGGACATAAATATTGATCTTAGAAATTGTAGTAATTACTCTATCGAAATTAATATTGATGATGATTATTATGACGGCTATAAATTATATATTAAAGGTAATTATCAAAGTGATTTAAATAATGGAATAAATACCTTAGATTATGGTGGATTATTAGATAATAATAATACGGTTGAAGGGTATATTATTGGTGTATTTAATAATAATGAGAAAAACTGTTATAAGTATGACTTTAAATTTGTTCCAATTGAAAATACTATAACAAATATTATAGATTCGGTTGTTTTATCTGACGATAAAACGAAGTTTGAAATTACTTATAATCCTGAAAAAAGCACCAATTATGAAATTATAATTGATGACAAAATTGACTCTGTATACTTCTCACCCTCTTTTCTATACTTCAATCATTCTAATCTAGAATTTACTAACAAAAGTTTTAATAGTAGATGTATTAAAATTTTAAAAAAATACGGTTGTAATGGACAAACTATAGAAGATGAAATTTGCCTAATTTATTTGAATGTATTTGAAAATGAAGAGGGAATTAATTTAGAGTATAATTACAATGGTCAATTCGACTCATTATCTGTTCTTAGGGACGGTGACAAAATAAATACAATTAAGGAAGATAAATTTTTAGATAATAAAGGTATTATAAAGAATAAAGAGTACTGTTATCAAGTCATTGGCTATAATGAAGATAAAAAGTCAATATCTAATAGGTTTTGTTTAGTCAGTAATAATAATTTCAATCCTATACCAATACCAAATGCATTTACACCAAATGATGATGGATTAAATGATTACTTTCAACCATTTCCCTCACAAGTGACTGATTATAAAATGATTATTTTCAATAAATTCGGTGAAAAAGTTTTTGAGTCTTATGATATTAATTTAGGCTGGGATGGTTATTTTAAAGGTAAAATAATTCAAGATGTTTATGTTTATAAAATAGAATTTAAAAAAGATGATGAGTGGGTTAATGTTAATGGTAAGGTTTTGTTAATTAAATAGTAAGATTATGCTAGATATGATGAAAATGATGGGCAAGCTTAAAGAAGCTCAAGAAAAAATGAAAAAAATTAAAGACGAGCTTGATACTATAGAGGTAAGCTCTGATTCTGGCGCTGGCTTAGTTAAAGTAGTAGTCAACGGGAAAAAAGAATTGATATCAGTAGAAATTGATGAAAGTATTTTAAATGAAAAAGATATGGTTCAGGATCTAGTAGTAGCTGCATCAAATAAAGCCTTGAAAGAAATTGATATCAAAATCAAAGATTATATGAAAGAAAAAACGGGTGACATTATACCTAATATTCCTGGATTTGATATGGGTAACCTATTTAAATGATTAAACCAAAAAAGAGAATTGCAGTAGCAATATTAAACTATAATGGTATAAATTATTTGAAAAAATTTTTACCATCAGTAGTTAAGTATTCAGACAAAAAAATATCTGAATTATATGTGATAGATAATAATTCAAATGATGAATCTGTAAACTTTATCAGAAAAAATTATCCATCAGTTAATATCATTCAAAATAAAAAAAATTATGGGTATGCTAAGGGATATAATATTGGACTTAGTCAAATAGATTTAAAGTATTTAGTATTATTAAACAATGATGTTGAAGTATCTGAAAACTGGCTCAAACCTATGTATTTAGGACTTGAAGAAGATAAAGACATAGGATCTTGTCAACCAAAAATTTTATCATTTGAAAAGAAAAATCATTTCGAATATGCAGGAGCATCAGGGGGATATTTAGATTTTTTATATTATCCCTTCTGCAGAGGAAGAATATTTAATCATGTTGAAAAAGATGAAGGTCAGTACAATAGCTCCAAAGAAATATTTTGGTCCTCAGGTGCATGTTTTATGATTAGAAATAAATTATTTAAAGAACTTGGAGGATTTGATGAAAGCTTTTTTGCTCATATGGAGGAGATTGATTTATGTTGGAGAATAAAGGGATTAAATTTTTCTAATTATTGTTTTCCGGATAGTAAGGTTTACCATTTAGGAGGAGGAACTCTAAAATATGAAAATCCAAAAAAAACATATTTAAATTTTAGAAATAATCTTATAATGATACTAAAAAATGAATCAAGATTTAAGTTACTATTTAAACTTCCAGTAAGATTTTTATTTGACCTATTTGCCAGTTTATTTCTTCTAATATCAAAAAAATCTATAACTCATTTTATCTCAGTATTAAAGGCATATATCTACATTTTAATTAGAATTCCATATTTTCTTTTTAATAATAGGAATTTAATAAAGAGGAAATCATTTGAAGATGAGATAATTATTCCAATAAAATATTATTTGCTTGGTAAGAAAAGGTATAGCGATTTATAATTATTTATTACCAAAATCGATAAAAATATGTATTTTTGTCACCTAAGTTTAAGCTTAAATAAAAAGAACTAATAATAATATCATGAAGAATTTTAATATTTTAAAATTATGTCTTGTTGTTCTAATTATGATTTCTGGGTGTAATCCACTCAAGAAAATGATAGCATTATCAGAACAACAACAAATTAACGTTAATCCAAATCCTATTGAACTTGCCGGATCTAGTGTTTCTTTTAATGTTGAATCAACATTACCTAAAGGTATGTTACCAAAAGGAACAAGTTATACTCTAAATTTTGATTTTGAGGGTAATAGCGTAGGATCAATAGAGTTTAAGGCATCTGACTATCCTAATAGTCTTTCGTCTGTAACTAAATCTACAAAAACATTAAGCATTCCATATAATAGTTCAACTATGGGTGGAGATTTAGGAAAACTAAATGTAAAAGGAACTGCAAAAGTTGTTGCAACAGGTAAAAGTTTAGATACAAAATCTAGCGCACTAGCTGATGGAGTAAATAGAACAATAACTTTAACTAGAGCAACTAATCTTCCAACTCCAACGGCATACCCTGGTTATACAGATGCTGAAGAGACTGAAGTTACTACAGTTGATTTTTATTTTAATCAAGGAAGCGCATACTTAAGAGGCTCTGAAAAGAAAAGTGATAGAGGAGAACAATTTTCTGCATTTGTTGCTGAAAAGAATGTAACAAAAGGTGTTAATGTCACCGGTGCTCACTCTCCTGAAGGTTCTACAAAGGTTAATGAATCTTTAGCTGGTAGAAGAGCTGCAGCAATTGAAAAATATTACAGAGCTGAAATGGATAGATATGATTACAAAGGGGAAGCTGAAGAAATTGGTTTTGAACTTGTACCAGTTGTTGAAAACTGGAATGCTCTAAGAAGAGCATTAAGAGCTTCAAATTCTCTATCTCAGAGCGATAGATCTAAAATTGGTTCAATCATAAACGGAGGTGGATCTTTTGTAGATAAAGAAAAGTCTCTATCTAAATTAAGTTCTTATAGAACATTAATGAAAGAAGTTTATCCTGATCTAAGAACAGCTAGAACTGAAGTTACTACTGTTATAGAAAAGAAACCTAATAATGAGATATTAGCAATAGCTCAGAATATTGTTAGTGGTGAGGCCTCTTCTGAAGCACTATCTCATGGTGAGTTACTTTTTGCTGGTGGACTTACTCCTGATTTAAATGAAAAGGCATCTATTTACGGTGCAGCTGTCAAATGGGGAGGAACATGGCAGGCGCATAATGATTTTGGTGCAGTACATATCATGTTAGCTAAAGAAGAAGAAGAAGGTTCAGAAACTAGACTTAAGCTATTAGAAGCTGCTAAGACGCAGTTAGATATTTCTAATAATAAGAAAGAAAATGCTGAAGCGCATCTTAATCTTGCTGCAATTGCTGCAATGAATTATGATTGGGAATTAGCTTATGAGCATGTTCTAAATGCTGAAAAACTAGATCTTTCAAATGCTAAAAATGCAGCCGCAATGTCAAAAGGGACATTATCAATTCCTCTTGGTGAATACGATAGAGCAATGTCTACTCTAAATACATTACCAAACAATGGCTGGGCAATGTGGAGAAGAGGTATCTTAAAAGTTATGTCTGGCGATTTAGCGGGTGCTAAATCAGAGATGACTTCTCTAAGAAAACGTCTAGCAGAGTGGAATATTGAAGAAAATGGTGGTTTAGACTATGTTCATGCTATTATTGCTGCAAGAGAAGGAGACGCAGGTAGTATAACATCTCATTTGAGCGAAGCATTTAGCAAAAGAGATGGTGCAGAGTTTAAAGATAGAGTAGTTAATGATGTAGAATTCCTTAACTATTCTGATGCTGTAAAAGCAGCAATGAATTAAAAAATTAGTTTTTTTTTAAAATTAAGGCCTCTATTTAGAGGCCTTTTTTTTATTTTTGCACCCATGAGAGAAATTCAATTTAGGGAAGCACTTAGAGAGGCGATGATAGAAGAGATGAGAGCAGATGAAAATGTATATCTTATAGGAGAAGAAGTTGCAGAATATAATGGTGCTTATAAAGTAAGCTTAGGGATGCTTGATGAGTTTGGTCCTGAAAGAGTTATTGACACTCCTATTGCAGAAACAGGTTTTAGTGGAATTGGGGTTGGCTCTGCAATGAACGGTCTTAGACCTATAGTAGAGTATATGACTTTCAACTTCTCATTAGTTGCTATCGATCAGATTATAAATGGAGCTGCTAAAATGTATCAGATGTCAGGTGGACAATTTAATATTCCTATCGTATTCAGAGGACCGACAGGAAATGCTGGTCAGTTAGGTGCGCAACATTCTCAAAACTTTGAAAACTGGTACGCTAATACCCCAGGACTAAAGGTTGTTGTGCCTTCAAACCCATATGATGCAAAGGGACTACTAAAAACTTCAATAAGAGATGACGACCCAGTAATTTTCATGGAGTCAGAGCTAATGTATGGAGATAAGGGTCAAGTACCTGAGGAAGAGTATATAATTCCTATAGGTAAATCAAAAATTGTGCATGAAGGAAATGACGTAACACTTGTATCATTTGGTAAAATGATGAAAGTAGCAGAAGAAACATATTTAGCAGCACAGAAAGAGGGTATAAATATTGAAGTAATTGACTTAAGGTCAGTAAGACCTATAGATTTTGAAAGTATTGTGAACTCAGTAAAGAAAACTAACAGATTAGTAATTATTGAGGAAGCGTGGCCACTAGCATCGATTTCATCTGAAATTAGTCATCATATTCAAAGATTTGCTTTTGATTACTTAGATGCACCTGTTCATAGAATTACATGCGAAGATGTTCCGTTCCATTACGCTCCTACATTAATTAAAGAGATAATACCTAATGTTGAAAAGGGTTTAAAAGCTGTAAAAAGCGTTATGTATAGATAATTATTTATCTTTTAACCCAAGGGCAGACATCATACCAGATGGACCCGATTTCTTCATCATTTTCATCATCTTCTTCATCTGAGTAAATTGTTTTACTAACTGATTTATTTCCTGGACACTAGTTCCACTTCCATCTGCAATTCGTTTTTTTCTTGAACCATTAAGAATATCGGGGTTTTTTCTTTCTGATGGAGTCATAGAATATATAATTGATTCAATGGGTTTAAATGACTCGTCATCAACATCGAGATCTTTAACTTTAGAAGATACACCAGGCATCATCCCGATAAGATCCTTCAAGTTACCCATCTTCTTAATTTTCTGAATCTGAGAAAGAAAATCATCAAGACCAAATGTATTCTGGAACATTTTTTTCTGTAGTTTTCTGGCTTCATCTTCATCAAAATTTTGTTGTGCTCTCTCAACTAAACTGATTACATCTCCCATCCCAAGTATTCTCTTAGCCATTCTATCTGGATGAAAAACATCAAGAGCATCCATTTTTTCACCTGTACTAATAAACTTGATAGGTTTATTGACAACTTTTCTAATTGATAATGCTGATCCTCCTCTTGAATCTCCATCGAGTTTAGTTAAAACAACACCATCATAATCTATAGCTTCATTAAAGGTTTTTGCAGTTAATACAGCGTCTTGTCCAATCATAGAGTCAACGACAAATAATGTCTCATGCGGTTTTAATGACTTTTTTAATCCTTTTATTTCATCCATCATCTTTTCATCTATAGCTAATCGACCAGCCGTATCAATTATTACAGACTTGAAGCCATTCGCCTTGGCATGCTTTATAGCATTTTTGGCTATATTAAGTGGTGATTTAGATTTTGGATCAGAAAATACTTCAATTTTTAAATCTTCACCTATAACATGAAGTTGTTCAATAGCAGCAGGCCTGTATACATCGCAAGCTACAAGCAAAGTCTTCTTACCTTTCTTAGTTAGATACCTTCCAAGTTTTCCAGTAAAAGTTGTTTTACCTGATCCCTGAAGACCAGAAAGTAAAATTATGTTAGGATTACCATCTAGTGATATCTCTGCTGACTCCCCTCCCATTAGCTCCGTCAACTCATCAGCAACTATCTTTGTTAATAACTGGCCAGGTGATACAGAAATAAGAACATTCTGCCCCATCGCCTCATCTTTTATTTTTGATGTTATTTCCTTGGCTACTTTGTAACTAACATCAGCATCAATCAAAGCTCTTCTAATTTCTTTAATTGTAGAGGCAACATTAATCTCGGTAATTCTACCCTGCCCTTTAAGGACTTTAAAAGCTCTATCTAATTTGTTACTAAGATTTTCAAACATTACACTACAAAAGTAATAATTAAAGCATATAATGATTAATATATTTGACGAATACTATTTATATTTCATAAGTCAATATATTATATGAAAAACATATACAAACATGTCATATCAATAGCAGTTTTTATTTCTCTAACTGTTTACTTATTTAACCCTGTTTTTTTTGAAAATAAAGGTATCAAGCAACATGATATTGAACAATGGAAATATTCAGCAAATGAGACTATTGAATTTAGGAAGAAAAATAATGAGGAAGCATTATGGTCTAATTCAATGTTTTCAGGTATGCCTGCTTACTTAATTGATGTTAAGTGGAGTAATCAGGTGGTATCCTACATACATAAAGCATATAGCTTATTCTTTCCCCATCCCGTTAGCAATATTATTATCTCATTTCTCTCATTCTACATAATGTTACTTTGTTTTAAGGTAAGACCTGAAATTGCTCTATTTGGATCTATTGCCTTCACATTATCATCATACATGGTAATTGGTATTTCAGCAGGACATAACGCAAGAATAGGTACTGCAGCATTATTACCTCTTATCATTGGAGGTGTCCACTTGTGTATAAACAGAAATAGAAATTTAGGTTTTATCATTACAGCTGTTGCCTTAGCACTTCAACTTAGGTTAAATCACCTCCAAATAACTTACTATACCCTTTTAATTTTAATTTTTTATGGTAGTGGCAATTTAATATACTATTACTCAAAAAATAAATTAAAATATTTCGCTAAAAGGATTGGTGTATTGGTAATTGCTGCATTACTTGCTGTAGGAACCTTCTTTGGTGAAATATGGGCTATACTAGAATATTCTGATGTTTCAATTAGGGGAAAATCAGAACTATCGTCAGACGTGACAGGACTTGATAAAGATTATGCATTTCAATACAGCAATGGTTTTTTTGAACCTCTGACTCTATTTATTCCAAATATTTTAGGTGGATCAAGTAGACAGACATTAGAGAGAGACTCAAATCTTGGTAAAGCATTAAGAAAAAATAATGTTAGCACTGTTCAAATAAACAATCAGTTAAGAAATGTTCCTACATACTGGGGTAATCAGCCGTTGACAGCCCCCTATTTTGCTGGTTCTATATGCTTATTTCTACTGGTATTAGGGATTTTAATACTTAAGAGAAATGAAAAACTCTGGATATTATACCTTCTCATTCTCAGTGTCATACTAAGTATGGGCAGTAATATGAGTTTTATAAATAATTTATTTTTTGATTATTTACCAGGTTATAATAAGTTTAGATCTGTAACATTCATAATTCTAATTTCAATATTTTCTGTTGTCTTATTTTCTTCATTAACTCTAGAGAAAGTACTTAAAAATATATCAGAACATAAATCAAATATATTTAAGGCATTTTATATAACTATTGGTGTTTACGTTTCACTATTTCTATCAACATTTGTGATAAGTTTTTCTGGAGCAGTAGACTCAAACTTTCAAAATTTTCCAAGCTGGTTTCTGGATGCATTAATTCTAGACAGAAAAAGTTTATTATTTTCAGACTTAATATTTGGGTCATTTATCACTATTTTTTTCCTCTTATTATGTTTAGGACTTTACTACAAAAAAATTAATAAAAGCATCGTAATAGTATCCTTAATAGCATTTACTGTAATCGATCACACAAGAGTTAATAATAATCTTCTAAAGAAGGATAAAAGTTGTGAGTTATATGGGGATTGCACATTTATCTCCAAAAAAGAAAATGAGCTAATTATTAGTGAATCTGATCAATTTATTTTAGAAAACAATACAGATAGAAAGAGAGTATTTAATCTTCAAAATCCATTTAATGAAGCTCAAACCTCTTATTATCATTCTTCTATAGGAGGATATCACGGTGCTAAAATTAGAAGATATCAAGACTTAATAGAAAGAAATATTATTGAAGAGAGAAATAACCTTGTTGAGAAAGTACAAAATGGAAATAGAGATTTTAATGATTTAAATGTCTTAAATATGTTAAATGTTGGATATTTCAAGTTTGGAGATACCAGAAATAATACCCTAAAAAATGATTATTCTAACGGTAACGCATGGTTTGTAAAAAATATAATACTTACAAATTCACCATTAGAGGAGATAAATACACTACATAATTTCAACTCAAAAAATGATGCTATAATAGATCAGTCAAAATTTGATGTAGGTAACATCAAAAAAAAATACTCTCAAGGTGGAAATATTAATATTATTGAATATAGTCCTAATAAAATAATATATAATGTATCAAATACATCAGATGGCTTTGTCGTATTCTCTGAGATATATTACCCACACGGCTGGAAACTACTTGTTAATGGTGAGGAAAGAGAAATTCTAAGAGTTAATTATGTATTAAGAGGACTTGAGTTAGAAAAAGGAAATCATAAGATAGAGATGGTTTTTAGTCCATCACCATACAAAGTTGGAAATAATATAATTTTAGCCTCGAACTATATTCTATTAATATTACTTATATTAGTAATATTCTCAGAAATAAGAAAAATTAGAAGATGAAAAATATATTCATTTTAATCTTTATTCTAATTGGATGTAATACAGCAATAAAAAAGAATATTGATTCCTTTAATCCTAATAAAATTAATGTATCTAAATCTTCTAATGTTAGTTTATTAAATAGGATAAGATCAAATCCTGGAATATATATTGAAGGAGTTGGGGTAAATGCTAAAGTTTTCACAAAAGGAGTGAGTAGTATAAATAACCAAAAAGAAGTTTTATTTATTTTAAATGGTGTGCAGGTTGGGACTTTCTCTCAAATTGTTAATATTTTAAATCCTGAAAGTATAAAATCTATAACTGTTTTAAAAAATGCAAATGATATTGCTATTTATGGTTTTAGGGGATCAGGTGGTGTGATTTTAATCAAAACTAAATAGATTAGTATTATGTATAAAATAAAATTATTCCTTTTCTTGTCATTATTGATTTCTTGTCAAGCAAGCAATTTGTCTACTTCCTCAAAAGAGAGTGAGGATAAAGCAAAGACAACATCCTTAAGTCTTCTAGATAGGTTAAGGTCATTACCTGGGCTAAGAATAAGTGGTTTCGGGAGAAATGCACAAGTTTATTTGAGGGGTCAGACTAGTATCAATAACTACCGAGAAGTTTTGTTTTATGTTAATGGAAATAGAGTTGGTTACTTCTCATCAGTATACGAGTATGTACTCCCAGAAAATATAAAAAGTATCAAACTTCTTAAAAGCGCATCAGAATTAAGTATATACGGAGGAGAAGGTAGAGACGGTGTAGTCTTAGTTAAGACAATAAATTAGAATATTTTAGGAAAAAATAAAGGTGTTTCCTCCTTATATTTTTCATATTCTTTTGAATCCCCCCATCTTTTTTCGCCAATATCTTCTAGTAAATTAACACCACTTACCCTAGTCAATAATATATAGACAAAAATAGGGGTAAGCAATACTATGTATTTATAATGATCGATATATCCTAGTGAGGCAATAGTTATCCCTAACCATAATATAAATTCACCAAAATAATTTGGGTGTCTTGTCATTGACCACAAACCAGTAGAAATAAATTTTCCTTTGTTAAACTTATTGAAATTAGATTTTTGGTTATCCGCAACAATCTCAAATAGAAACCCAAATAACCAGACAGCGGATCCGACTATTGCATAATTGTTTATCTCAGAGTTAAATGATGAAATTACAATGAGAGCTGGGAAAATACACATAAATACCCACATTCCCTGTAACATAAACGTCATCAAGAACCATGAAAAAGAATGTTTAATCTTTTTAAATCTAACGTCTTCACCAGATTTTTTAACTCTTAAAAATAAAAATGAACTTAATCTAGTAGCCCATATTATTACCATAGAACCAAGGAGTAAAGAAATTAAATCTATGCCCTGATAACTATTCTTTAGTATAAGTGCTATTACTACAGTGGATATATAGGTAATTCCTCCTGTTAAATCATAATAATGTTCTGTCCTAAATATAAATGATGGGATAAATACAATTATTTGGATAGCAAAAATCCATGCCCATAAATAATAAACTAATGATATATCTGATACCTCTAAAGTAGCTTCCTGTAAATAGTTTGGAGTCAGATAACTTAGAATAAAAGTTAATGACAAAATAAAAAAAATGACCGTGTATCTAATTTTTAACAATTTCCAAGATTTACATATACAGACTCAGCCCAACAATTTAAGTTGTTATTTTTATCAGGGTCGTAAGTCCTTTCTACTGTATACGTAATTGCCACAAATTGTTTCTGATATCTATCATTATCGAGACACTCATAAACATATGTCACCTGATTAATTATATTAGTCTTAAATTCCTCAACTCTATCTGGATTTGGATAAGGGGCCTCTGGAACTTTATTAAATCTGCACGATAAGTCATCACATGAAATTAAAAAAAGAAATAGAATAACTACTAAATTTCTTGAATCCATATCCTATTTAATTTATTTCTCTTAAAATATTTCTTTTTTCCAAAAGTTCTTATAAATAAACCTACTCCTACACCAATACTACAATTTATTAATATATTTTTACTAAATACATCTTTGTAATTCGCTTTTTGAACTAATGAAAGATTAATAAAATCAACAGCGAAATATGCTACAGAACCACCAGAAATTATAGAACCAATTGACTTAACCCTGTTTGATGTCTTATGTCTTATATCAATAATCTCAATTTTTGATATAGGAACTTTTATCGAATTAAAATTCAATGTACTGTCTCCTATCCCTGTCAGAGTACCACTAGAAAATGAGTCATCTCCGTACAATTTAAACCTTATCGTTTCCCCAGAATAAAATGAGTAATATTTTTGTTTTGTTGCCTTCCTTAACTCAAGAAATTTTTGTGAAAAAATTTGATGTGGAATCAAAAAATACAAAACAAAGAGGAATAACTGAATTTTCAATATATCAAGTTTACTATAATTAAAACTCTTACTTATCTTTACTAAAACCAAACTATTATGAAAAAAATATTATCAATAATTCTAGCAATAACTGTTATTTCATGTAACAGTAATAATAACAAAAACTTATCATCACCTGATAGGAAAATTAATATAGATTTTAGAATTGATAATGGAGTTCCTAGCTACTCGGTTAAAAAAAATAATTCAATAATTGTAAATGACTCAGAAATGGGTATTCTATTTTCAAATGGAACAGATTTATCTGGAAATCTATCTATAATTAGTTCAGATGAAAAATCTTTTAATGAGGACTGGTACCCACCATATGGAGAAAAAGAAAAAATAAATAACCATTACAATGAGCTTAAAATATCACTTACAAATCAAAAAAATGAATTTGATATTATATTTAGAGCCTATGATGATGGAATAGCTTTTAAGTATATAGTTCCAGAACAAAAAAACTTTTCAAATTATGATATTATTGACGAAAAAACTGAATTTAATTTATCATCAAAAGATTCAGCGTTATGGATTCCAGCTTTTTCCTACAGGAGATATGAGTTCTTACACGCTTACTCTTCAGTAGATGATATTTCTAAAGAATTTTTCTCAAAACATGTTGAAGATATATCCTACGACACACTTGGTATTGACGCTGCTCATACACCTCTTACAATTAAAATGAATGATGGATCTTTTATAAGTATTCATGAAGCTAACCTTGTAGATTTCTCAAGTATGACATTAGCGCCAAGAGGTGGAGGTAATTTAGAAGTTGAGTTATACCCTTGGGCAGATGGAATCAAGGTAAAATCAAATGACGGAATAAACTCTCCCTGGAGAACTATCCAGATTGCAAATTCATCATCTGACCTATTAAACTCAAACTTAATTTTAAATTTGAATGAGGACCCAGACGNGGACAAAGATTTTTCATGGGTGAAACCAGGNAAATATATGGGTNTCTGGTGGGAAATGATTGGAACTAATGAATCTACNTGGTGGCCTTCTAAANATCATGGTGCAAANAATNAAAAAGTAAAAGAATATATGGATTTNGCTTCAGAACATGGNTTTGANGGATTATTAGTTGAGGGATGGAATANAGGATGGTANCCACAATGGTGCTGCTCAGGAAATGGTATTCCTTTCAGCTTTACNGAGACAGTAGATGANTTTGATATCNAGNTNTTAGCNGAGTATGGATCTNAGAGAAATATATCACTNGTAGGTCACCANGAGACNGGNGGTCAAATTCAAAACTACGAGAATCAGCTNGANGATGCATTTAAGTTATATAACAAATNCGGCATAAAAAANATTAAAACTGGTTATGTGAATGATGTAAGTAAAAANATTAAAAGAACAGATAATAATGGTGATNTTATTAGAGAATGGCATCACGGACAGTACATGGTTAATCACTTTCAGAAAGTTATTGAACTTGCAGCAAAATATAAATTGAATATTATAACTCATGAACCTATAAAAGATACAGGTCTGAGAAGAAAATATCCTAATTATATATCTAGAGAAGGAGCTAAAGGTCAAGAGTTTAATGGCTTCTGGACTAATGGAGTTAATCATGCTACTGATCTACCTTTTACTAGAATGCTTAGTGGTCCAATGGATTACACTCCAGGTGTTTTTCAGTTAAATAACTTCAGATATGATTCTCCAGAAACAAAAAATATAGATAAGGGAGCTATTGTCCCTTCAACTATTGGAAAAGAGCTTGCTCTATACGTAGTATATTACTCTCCCATGCAGATGGCAGCAGATTTNCCAAAACACTACTCAAAGCATATGGATGCTTTCGCATTTATTAAAAATGTTCCAGTAGACTGGTCTGAAAGAAAAATATTAAACAGTGATTTTAGAGAATATGTGACTATGGCAAGAAAAGATAAGAGCTCAGAAAATTGGTATGTTGGAGGTATAACAAATGAAAATGAGAGAGAGTTAAAAATAGACTTCTCTTTTCTTGAGTCTGGGAAAGAGTATACTATGAAGATGTATTTAGATACTCAAAATACGCACTGGAAAGAAAATCCAATGGAATATCAGATTACTGAGCGAACAGTTTCCTCAAATGACAATATTGATATTTATCTTGCACCTGGAGGTGGTTTTGCGCTTGAGATAATTGCAAAATAGTTAACTGTTAGTGGCAGGACTGATTAAATTTTTTTAATCTATAGTAGTTATATGGCAAAGGTGTTATAAATCCAGCAAATAACATAAATGGAATAGCCCACCACGTGAGAATAGCTCCTCCTGTTAATATGACATCTGTAATATTCATTGCTGCCTCCATCCCAACCATACTTATGAAACTCATGCCAATTGCAACTTTAAATGCTTCTCTTAAAGTCATTTGTTTTGATAGTATAAATGTTTCAAGNGCAATACTTGTCAGTAATCCATTTATAATAGCCAGAGTCATTACTCCCCACACTGGTAAAGTATGTTCAATATTTTGAAAATAAAATATTGTTCCAAAGTCACCAATAGAACAGCCCAACAAACACCACATGGTGTTTATTCTAGCCTTTTTCCANGTTGATTTACATTTCCAAGAAATTGAATTGATCATTAATCTAGAAACTCACAGTCTTCATCAAATTTTAGGATACCGTTTTCTTTTAATTTCACAACGTAGAATACGTCACCATCTTTTGTTCTTAACATTCTAGAATGTGTAANCTCATCATCTGGATAATTAGATGAAACATACTCTTTNATACAATCAGGTATTTCATCACCATGAAGTTTTTTACATCTGTCTTTTTTGCCTTTATCACCTNTACATCTAGAAGCTACTTTTTTTAATTCTTCCTCATTATTTATTGTAATAACCTGGCCTTCTTCATCTTCGTCTTCTTTCTTTTCATTTATTAAAATTTCGATCGGAAATACAAAGCTTGCTCTTTCTTTAGAATCGGGGTTATTAATGTACCAATCTTCAATTTGTTTGTGGTCTTCATCTTCTTCAATAGTAACAATTGATCCATCAGGAAGTTCCATAGAGAATGGCATAACTACTTCGAAACATTCTTCTCTTTCTTTATCAAAATCATTACAAGCTGCAATTAATTCTTTAAGCTCATCTTCATTTTCTAAAGTTACTTCTTCTTTATCTTCATCTTCACCANCAATTACTACTGTAATAGGAAATTCTGGTTCAGGCCTATCCTTCTCATCAGGATTATCTTTATACCACTCATCAATTAATCTTTTGTCTTCATCTTTTTCAATCGATATAGATGAACCATCAGGCATTATCAAATTATAAGGCATAACAAACTCAAAGCANCTTTCTCTTTCTTCATCTTTATCCCTTCCGTCTTTATCTTCATCTTTATCNTTTCCGTCNTTATCTCTTCCTTCTTCTTCTTTATCTTCTTTATCTTCTTTATCAAATCTTCCTTTTTTNTAATTATCCTTGAGGAAAGGGTGTTCCCTAGTTTTACGTAAGGNGCCATCTTCGTCAAAAGACAAACTCATATCATTGTTAAGATCAGCCTCAAAACCGTAAGTATTTTTTCCAATTAATATATATGAATTACTGATATCGTTCGAGGAATGATTTAATTCAATATATTCTCTTGATTCAGGAGCTAGGTAGTCATTATCTAACTCAAAGTATATAATATCTTTAGATTTTTCTCCAGGAAGTCGGAATGAGTCACCAAATTGACTACAAGATATTACTAATAAAACTAAAATAAATGATGATAATATGTTAATGAATTTCATATATGTGTTTTTTATTTATTGGTATATTTATACTAGATATACGAATTAATTTATTTTTTATTATACAAATATACTATGAAAGATTGGAATAATAATATAACAAAGGACAGTTGGAGAATATTAAAATATAATGCAGAGACAGTTAATGGTTTCGAAACTTTAATAGAAGTAGGACCATCTATTTCAATATTTGGTTCGGCTAGAACAAAACCAAATGATCCTTACTATAAAAAAACTGTAGATATAGCTAGTATGATTTCAGAAATGGGATTTGGAATCATTTCTGGAGCTGGTCCTGGAATAATGGAGGCAGCAAATAAAGGAGCAAAATTAGCAAATGGAAAATCAATTGGACTTAGAATTAATCTGCCATTCGAACAATTTACTAATAAGTATGTGGATGAAGAATATTTATTAAAATTTGACTACTTCTTTGTTAGGAAATTAATGTTCCAAAAATATTCCCAAGGATTCGTTGTAATGCCAGGAGGATATGGGACTTTGGATGAGTTGTTTAATGCTTTAACTCTAATTCAAACTAAAAAGTCAAAATTATTTCCTATAATTCTAGTTGGTAAAAAACATTACGGACCATTATTCGATTGGATTAAAGGTACATTAGCTGAAAATAAACTTATTTCTCCAGAGGATATAGATCTAATTAACCTTGTTGAAGAGAAGGAAGAAGTAAAGCAGATTCTTTCAGATTTCTACGAAAAAAATAATATAGATATAAACTTCGAATAATTTAGTTTAAATCATCTC
>NZWZ01000051.1 GCA_002701745.1 Flammeovirgaceae bacterium | reverse complement strand
GAGAAAACTTATGATGTTAATGTGGTTAGTGTTAATACTATCAATGTTTTGGGTAAATCAGTTTCCAAATTTACTAAGACAGGTATTGTAAATGGAAGGAAACCATCTTACAAAAAAGCAATTGTTCAATTAAAAGAAGGAGAGTTTATTGATTTTTACTCTCAGATATAAATAAAATAAAAATGGCAAAAAAAATTAAACCAGTTACTCCAGGGCTTAGATTTAGAATAGCTCCTTCTTTTGACGAGATTACTACNTCAACCCCAGAAAAGTCTCTACTTACTACATTGAAAAAATCTGGTGGAAGAAACAGTGGAGGTAAAATGACTGTAAGAAACGTTGGTGGAGGTCATAAAAGAAAAATAAGAATTATAGATTTTAAGAGAGTGAGAGACGATATCCAAGCTTCGGTAAAGTCAATAGAATATGATCCAAACAGATCAGCAAATATTGCCTTAATTACTTATGTAGACGGAGTAAAAAGCTACATTATTGCTCCTAATGGATTAAAAGTCGGACAAAAAGTAATTTCTGGAGAGTCGTCTCCAATTGAAGTTGGTAACTGTTTACCTCTAGAAAATATACCTCTTGGTACAATAGTTCATAATGTAGAGCTTTTCCCTAAAAAAGGTGCAGCTATAGCAAGAAGTGCTGGTTCTTATGTTCAGCTAGTTGCTAAGGAGGGTAAGTATGCAACCCTTAAACTTCCATCAGGCGAAATGAGATTAGTTCTTCTAACCTGTAGAGCATCTATAGGAACTGTATCTAATGCTAATCATATGAATGTTAGATTAGGAAAAGCAGGTAGAAACAGATGGCTTGGAAGAAGACCTAGGGTAAGAGCTGTAGCCATGAACCCTGTTGATCATCCGATGGGTGGTGGAGAAGGNAAAGCTTCTGGAGGACATCCTAGATCTAGAAATGGACTATATGCAAAAGGTTTAAAGACTAGAAAGAAAAATAAGTATTCTGATAAATTAATCATTAAAAAAAGAAAGTAAATAATGGCTAGATCACTAAAAAAAGGACCTTATATTGATTTTAGACTTAGAAAGAAAGTCGATAANGCTAACGAAAGTGGTAATAAAAGTGTTATTAAAACTTGGTCTAGAAGATCAATGATTTCTCCTGATTTTGTTGGGCTNACATTTGCAGTACATAATGGAAATAAGTTTATTCCGGTTTTTGTTACTGAGAATATGGTTGGTCACAAACTTGGTGAATTTTCACCGACAAGAAATTTTAGAGGACATGTTAATAAAAAAAATAAATAATGGAAGCTATAGCAAAACTTAATAATGTTCCTACTTCACCAAGAAAAATGAGATTAATAGCTGATCTTATAAGAGGTATGGATGTTGATTTGGCTTTAAATACTTTGAAATTTGATGCTAAAATAGGATCAAAAAGGATGGAGAAGCTTGTTCTTTCTGCTATTTCAAATTGGCAAGAAAAAAACAAAGATCAAAAAATTGAGGATGCTGATCTTTTCATTAAAGAAATTTTTGTAAATGGTGGTAAAATGATTAAAAGACTAAGGCCTGCTCCACAGGGTAGAGCACATAGAATTAGAAAAAGATCTAATCATGTTACTATTGTTTTAGATAGCTTAAACAAACAAAATAAAAAAGATGGGTCAAAAAATTAATCCTACGGGTCTTAGATTAGGTATCATNAAAGGCTGGGAGTCTAGCTGGTATGGTGGAAAGAACTTTTCTGAGAAAATAGTAGAAGATCATAAGATAAGAAATTATATAGAGTTGAGAATTCCTAGAGGTGGTATTTCAAAAGTAGTTATTGAAAGGACAATGAAGCTTTTAGAGATAACTATTCACACTGCTAGACCCGGAATAATTATAGGTAAAGGTGGAGCTGAAGTTGATAAGCTTAAAAATGAATTAAAGAAAATTACAGGAAAAGATATTCAAATAAATATTTTTGAAATTAAAAGACCTGAAATAGATGCCAAATTAATTGGTGACTCAATTGCCCAGCAACTTAGAGCCAGAATTTCTCACAGAAGAGCTATGAAACAAGCAATTGCTTCTGCTATGAGAGTTGGTGCTAAAGGAATTAAAGTTAAAGTATCTGGTAGAATTGGTGGAGCAGAGATGGCTAGATCAGAGCAATATAAAGAAGGGAGAACACCTCTTCATACAATTAGAGCAGATATTGATTATGCAATATGTGAATCTCTTACAATATATGGAAAGATAGGTGTAAAAGTTTGGGTATATAAAGGTGAAGTTGTTGGTAAAAGAAGTTTATCACTTAATGTAGGAAGTAAAAATACATTTAAAGCATAAAATTATGTTACAGCCAAAAAGAACAAAATTTAGAAAAAAACAAAAAGGTAGAGTAAAAGGTATTGCTCAGAGAGGGCANACCATNAGCTTTGGATCTTTCGGAATCAAATCGCTTGAGGCGGGTTGGATTACTTCTAGACAAATNGAGGCAGCAAGGATTGCAGTTACTAGAAAGATGAAGCGTGAAGGTCAAGTTTGGATTAGAATATTTCCTGACAAACCGGTTACGAAAAAGCCTGCTGAAGTTAGGATGGGTAAAGGTAAAGGAGCTCCTGAGTATTGGGTAGCAGTAGTTAAGCCTGGAACTATAATGTTTGAAGCCGGAGGTGTTACAACCGATCTTGCTAAAGAAGCGTTAAGGTTAGCGGCTCAGAAACTACCTGTAAGAACAAAATTTGTAACTAGAAGAGATTACGTAGAATAAAATGAAGAATTCAGAATTAAGAGCATTATCTGTTGAAGAACTTGAAAAAAAGTTAGTAGTTGAGAAAGAAAATCTCGAAAAACTAATTTTTTCTCATGCTGCAACTCCTATTGAAAACCCTATGAGGATAAAGGTTGCTAGAAGATTTGTTGCAAGAATTAAAACTGAAATAAGCAATAAAGCATTAAAAGCAGAGTAATATGGAAAGAAATTTAAGAAAACAAAGAGAAGGAATAGTAACTAGTAATAAAATGGACAAGACTATTACTGTTGAAGTTCAGAGAAGAGTTAAACATCCTATCTACGGTAAGTTTGTTAAGAAGACTTCTAAACTAACTGCACATGATGAGCAAAATCAATGCGATATTGGTGATTTAGTTAGAGTTATGGAAACTAGGCCTATTAGTAAAAATAAAAGATGGAGATTAACTGAGATAGTTGAAAAAGTAAAATAATATGATACAACAAGAAAGTAGATTAAAAGTTGCTGATAATAGCGGTGCCAAAGAGGTTCTATGTATTAGGGTTCTAGGTGGTACAAAGAGAAGATANGCGTCAGTTGGTGATAAAATAGTTGTTTCCGTTAAGCATGCAATTCCTTCCGGCTCTGTAAAGAAAGGTTCTGTTTCAAGAGCTGTTGTTGTTAGAACAAAAAAAGAGGTTAGAAGAAAAGATGGCTCATATATTAGATTCGAGGATAATGCTGCAATCTTATTAAATGAAAATGATGAAATTAAAGGTACAAGGGTTTTTGGACCAGTTGCTAGAGAGCTTAGAGAAAAGAATTTTATGAAAATTGTTTCATTAGCACCTGAGGTACTATAAATAAATTGATATGAAAATACATATTAAAAAAGGAGATACGGTTTTTGTTTTATCAGGTAATGATAAAGGTAAGTCAGCTAAAGTTNTAACTGTCTTCCCTTCAAAGTATAAGGCAATTGTAGAAGGACTCAATTTAGTTACTAAACACATCAAACCTTCTGCTGANAATCCTAAAGGCGGAATTGAGAAACAAGAAGCTCCGATTCACATAAGCAATTTAATGTTAGTTGATCCTTCTGATGGAAAACCAACTAAAATTTATAGAAAAAGAAATAAGGATGGTAAAATCGAAAGATTATCAAAAAAAACCAATAAAGTAATTTAACAATGGCATTATCTAGATTGAAAAAAAAGTATGTTGAAGAAATAGTTCCAGACTTAATGGAAAGACTTCAGTATAAATCTGTCATGCAGGTACCAAAAATTAAAAAAATATCCATTAATCAAGGATTAGGTGCTGCAGTTAATGACAAAAAATTAGTTCAGGCAGGAGTTGATGAGTTAACTCTTATTACTGGACAGAAAGCTGTTGCTACAAAAGCTAAAAAGTCAATTTCTAATTTTAAGCTAAGAGAAGACATGCCAATTGGTGCTAAAGTAACGCTAAGAGGTGATATGATGTATGAATTTCTTGATAGATTAATCTCTGTCGCTATACCTAGAGTTAGAGATTTTAGAGGTCTTAACAATAAAGGTTTTGATGGAAATGGTAACTATACTCTTGGTGTAAAGGAGCAAATTATATTTCCTGAAATTAGTATTGATAAAATAAATAAGATAAATGGTATGAACATAACTATTGTTATTGATTCTAATACCGATGAAGAAAGTTATGAGTTATTAAAGGCATTTGGTATGCCTTTTATCTCAAAAAATTAAATATAGATTATGGCAAAAAATGCAGTAAAAGTAAGAGATCTAAAAAGAAGAAAATTGGTTGAGAGGTATGCAGCTAAAAGGAAGGAGCTGAAAGCTAATGGTGACTGGGAAGGTTTAGATAAACTACCTAGAAACTCTTCTGCTGTTAGATTACATAATAGATGTAATTTATCAGGAAGACCTAAAGGATATATGAGAAAATTTGGAATATCTAGGCTTGAATTCAGAAAAATGGCATCTGAAGGAAAAATACCTGGTATAACTAAAGCTAGTTGGTAACTTTTACTATTAATGTTTAAATTTGCAAGCTTTTTAAAAAAATAATATGAATACTGATACTATAGCAGACTTTTTAACAAGGATTAGAAATGGGATCCAAGCCAATCACAGAATTGTAGAAATTCCTGCGTCAAATATTAAAAAAGAAATTACCAAGGTTCTTCATGATCAAGGTTTCATAACTAACTACAAGTTTGAAGATAAAGGACCTCAAGGAACTATTAAAATTGCCCTTAAGTATAACCCAAGAACTAATTTATCTGCTATTGAGAAAATTGTTAGGGTAAGTAAACCGGGGTTAAGGAAATATGTAGGTTTTGATAACCTTCCAAGAGTTATAAACGGTCTGGGAGTTGCTATTCTCTCTACTTCTAAAGGTGTGATAACTGACAAAGAAGCTAGAAAAATGAAGATCGGAGGTGAAGTTTTATGTTATGTTTATTAATAAATAATTATGTCTAGAGTAGGTTTAAATCCAGTTTCAATTCCAGAAGGCGTTACAGTTAGTGTCAACGGATCTAACATTAATATTAAAGGTCCTAAGGGAGAGCTTAATCAAAAATTTGATCCTGATTTCAAGATTAAAATTGAGGAAAATATTTTAACTATAGCTAGACCGTCAGAACAAAAAAGACATAAAGCACTACATGGTCTGTACAGAGCTCTAATTTTCAATTGTGTTCATGGTGTTAGTGAAGGATATGAATTAAATCTAGAGTTAGTCGGAGTTGGATATAAAGCATCTAATCAAGGAAATTTATTAAACCTTTCTCTTGGGTATTCACACAACATTTATTTTCAGGTTCCAGAAGAAATTAAGGTAAGCACTGAAACAGCAAAAGGTAAAGCCCCAGTAATAACATTAAACGGAATTGATAAGCAATTAATTGGACAAATAGCTGCCAAGCTCAAGTCTTTAAGACCTGTTGAGCCATATAAAGGAAAGGGAGTGAAGTTTGTAGGAGAGTATGTTAGAAGAAAAGTTGGTAAAACTGCTGCTGCTTAAATTATAACTTATGAGTATTAATAAAGAAAAAAGAAGATTAAAAATTAGGAAAAGTATTAGAGCTAAAATTTCTGGTACTAAAGAAAGACCTAGAGTATCAGTATTCAAAAGCAATAAAGCTGTATATGCTCAGATAATCGATGATATGAGTGGCAATACTATGGTATCGTGTTCCTCTGTTGAAATTAAAAAATTTGGTAAAAATAATGTTGAATCCTCTAAAGAAGTAGGATTAAAACTAGCTGAAAAAGCGAAAAAGAAAGGTATTAAAGAAGTTTTATTTGATAGAAGTGGATATTTATATCACGGTAAAATCAAGTCTTTTGCAGAAGGTGCAAGAGAGGGAGGATTAATTTTTTAAGTATTATGAGTAATATAAAAGCAAGTGATTTAGAATTAAAAGAAAAGGTAGTCTCTATCCAGAGAGTTGCTAAAGTTGTAAAAGGTGGTAGAAGATTTAGTTTTTCAGCCATTGTTGTTGTTGGTAATGAAAATGGTGTTGTTGGGTATGGTTTAGGAAAAGCTAANGANGTTACAAANGCTATTATTAAAGGTACTGANGATGCNAAAAAGAATCTTATTAATGTNCCTGTATTTAAAAATACAATTCCNCANGAAGTAGTTGGGAAATATGGTGGAGGTTTAGTTCTTATGAAGCCTGCATCTCAAGGTACTGGTGTTANTGCTGGTGGNTCAATGAGAGCTGTAATGGAAAGTGCTGGAATTAAAGATGTATTAGCAAAATCAAAAGGATCTTCAAATCCACACAATGTTGTGAAGGCAACTTTTGATGGTTTAATGAAATTAAGAGATCCTCTAGCTGTTGCAAAACAAAGAGGAGTAAGTTTAAAAAAGGTATTCAATGGCTAAGGAAAAATTAACTAAAGTTGAAATTACTCANGTAAGAAGTACAATTTCNCAAACTTCAAGACAGAAAAAAACTATTTCTGCTCTTGGTTTAGGAAAAATAAATAAAACTGTTGAAAAANCATTAACACCTCAAGTTAGAGGTATGATTAATAAGGTTAATCATTTAATTGAAGTTAAAGAAGTAAAATAATGAAACTACANACTTTAAAACCTGCAGAAGGATCAATAAAATCNGGAAAAAGAATTGCTAGNGGNCAAGGCTCAGGAAGAGGCGGTACNTCNACTAGAGGGCATAAAGGTGCTCAATCTAGATCTGGTTATTCNAGAAAAGCTGGNTTTGAGGGTGGTCAAATGCCACTTCAAAGAAGNGTTCCNAAATTTGGTTTTAGATCTCCAAATAGAATNGAGACTAGACCNATAAANCTTGACACAATTCAGCAAATNTGTGAAACTGNTAAGGTTAAAGAGATCAATCCTGAGTTTTTAATTAAAAATGGTTTAGCTAGAAAATCNGATCTAATTAAAGTATTAGGTAGAGGAAAGCTTAAGGCTAAAGTTAATGTTACTGCTCATTACTTTTCAGCAACTGCAGCCAAGGCTGTTGAGAAAGCTGGAGGAAAAATCAAGAAATTAATTAATGAATAAACTATTTGAAACCATAAAAAATATCTTCTCTATTGAAGAGCTTAGAGATAGAATTATCAATACTATAGGTTTTTTGGTAATTTTTAGGCTAGGTTCTTTNGTAGTATTACCAGGTATTGATCCCTCTAAGCTTCAACAGAGTGCNGGTGGAATATTTGGTCTATTAGATACATTTTTAGGTGGAGCTTTTAGTAATGCTTCGATATTTGCATTGGGTATTATGCCCTATATTTCTGCATCAATTGTAGTTCAGTTACTNGGAGTTGCTATGCCTTATTTTCAGAAATTACAGAAAGAGGGAGATAGCGGTAGAAAGAAAATGACTCAGATAACAAGGTACTTAACTATTGTTATTTGTATGTTCCAAAGTACAGCATACATATCTGGTACTATNCCTCCAGAAGCTATTTTAGTTGAAAATAANTTTTTATTTACNNTATCNAGCTTAGTTATCTTAACATCAGGTACAATATTTTGTATGTGGTTAGGTGAAAAAATTACAGATAAAGGAATTGGAAANGGNATATCAATGCTTATCATGATNGGTATAATNTCTCGTTTTCCAGGAAGTATCGTNGCTGAAGCATTATCAAGAGGTATGAATCAAGCTCTTTTCTTTTTAATAGAAATTGGTTTCTTATTTTTAGTAGTAATGTTTACTGTTATGTTAGTTCAAGCAATTAGAAGAATTCCAGTACAATATGCTAANCAAGTTGTTGGNAGTAGCTTATACGGGGGTAAGAGACAATACCTTCCTTTAAAGGTTAATTCATCTGGTGTAATGCCNATAATTTTTGCNCAAGCACTCATGTTTTTACCAGCTATAATTGGTCTNCAGTTTGCCGAAAATTCAGATTTTTTTCAATATATTGCAACCTCTTTTTCAAACATGCAGTCTTGGCTGTATAACGTAACCTTTGCAGTATTGATAATTGCATTTACATTTTTCTANACTGCAATTACTGTTAATCCAAACAAGATGGCTGATGATATGAAAAGAAATAACGGATTTATTCCGGGAATTAAACCTGGTCCTGAAACATCAGATTTTATATCTAATGTGATGGATAGAATTACTCTACCAGGTTCAATTCTATTAGCTGTGGTAGCTATTTTACCTGCCTTTGCTATGATGTTCGGTATTAATCAGAGCTTTGCTCAGTTTTATGGCGGTACATCATTACTTATTATGGTAGGTGTTATTTTAGATACATTACAGCAAATTGAAAGTTATTTACTGATGAGACATTATGATGGCATGATGAAATCAGGTAAAATNAAAGGNAGAAGCGTTTAATTATGGCAAAACAGAAAGCAATAGAACAAGATGGTATTGTTACTGAAGCCNTATCAAACGCTATGTTTAGAGTAAAGTTAGATAATGGGCATATTGTGACAGCTCATATCTCTGGNAAGATGAGAATGTTTTANATNAGACTCTTNCCTGGAGATAAGGTNAAACTTGAGATGTCNCCNTATGATTTAACAAAAGCTAGAATAACATTTAGATATAAATAAAATGAAAGTTAGANCATCAGTTAAGAAGAGAAGTAGTGATTGTAAAATCATTAGGAGAAAGGGAANGGTTTATGTAATAAATAAAAAAAATCCTCGATTTAAACAGAGGCAAGGATAATTATGAGAATTGCAGGTATAGATATTCCAGATAANAAAAGAGGTGAAATAGCCTTAACCTANATNTATGGTTTAGGNANAAGNTCTGCNATAAAAATNTTAAANGAAGCTGGCATAAGTGTCGATAANAAAGTTTCTGAATGGACTGAAGAAGAGTCAAANAAAATNAGAAATATTATNTCTTCAGAGTTTAAGATTGAGGGNGANTTGAAATCAGAAGTNAGACTTAATATNAAGAGACTNCTTGACATAGGATGCTATAGAGGTCTTAGACANAGAAAAGGTTTACCTGTAAGAGGACAAAAAACTAAAAATAANTCNAGAACGAGAAAAGGNAAAAGAAAAACAGTAGCTAATAAAAAGAAAGCAGTTAAATAATGAATAAGAAAAAAGATAAGTCNAAAAAAAGAGTAGTTGTTGTTAANNNAAATGGNCAAGCTCACATTAAGTGTTCATTNAATAANATNATNATTNCAATTACTAACGAAACTGGTCAAGTTATNTCTTGGTCTTCTGCNGGTAAAATGGGNTTTAGAGGATCNAAGAAAAATACTCCTTTTGCAGCTCAAATTGCNACAGAAGATGCTGTTAAATCTGCTTATGAACTTGGCTTAAGGAAAGTAGATATTTTTATNAANGGCCCTGGTGCTGGAAGAGATTCAGCNATTAGAGCAATNCAAAATGCTGGTTTAGATGTTATGTCGATTAACGANGTGACTCCGCTTCCTCATAATGGATGTAGGCCACCTAAAAGAAGAAGAGTTTAAATTATAAAAAATGGCAAGATATACTGGACCAAAATCAAAGATTTCAAGAAAATANGGTGAGCCAATTTTTGGTGATACTAAAGCTTTGGAAAAGAAACCTCATCCTCCTGGTCAGCACGGTAGAGGNAGAAGAAGAAAAAAATCAGAATATGCGATTCAGCTTGCTGAAAAGCAGAAGGCAAAGTACTTGTATGGTATTCTAGAAAAACAGTTTAGAAATATGTTTGATAAGGCATCAAGAAAAGATGGTGTTACAGGTGAAAATCTTCTTCAACTCCTTGAAGCAAGACTAGATAATGTAGTTTACAGACTAGGTATTGCTCCAACNAGAAGATCTGCAAGACAATTAGTAACTCATAAACATATTACAGTAAATGGTAATCTCGTTAATATCCCTTCATATACCCTTAAAGAAGGTGATATGGTTGCTGTAAGAGAAAAGTCAAAATCTTTAACCGCTATATCTTCAAGTGTAGCTAATAAAAGNGCTAATAAGTATAAGTGGTTAGAATGGGATGATAAATCTTTACTTGGCAAGCTTGTAACTTACCCNGATAGAGAGTCAATTCCTGAGAATATTAATGAACAATTAATTGTTGAATTATATTCTAAATAAAATATTGTATAAATAAATTATAAAAATTATGTCACTACTTTCATTTCAATTACCAGATAAGATAGTAATGGAAAAAGCCGATGATTTTCACGGTATTTTTACATTCTCTCCTTTACAACCAGGTTATGGTCTAACCATTGGTAATGCTGTAAGAAGAGTATTATTATCTTCATTGGAAGGATATGCTGTTACTGGAATTAAAATTCCTGGTATACAACATGAGTTNTCTACTATAGACGGTATTGTTGAAGATGTTTCAGAGATTATTTTAAATCTGAAAACAATTAGGTTTAAACCTACAAATGATAATCCTGAAAAGAATGTTACTGTCTCTTTCGATAAGAAAGGANCTATGACTGGTGCTGATATTTCTAAAGCTGCTAGCTCTTATGAAGTACTTAATCCTGATCAAGAAATATGTACAGTAAGTAAAAAAGTTAAGTTTTCAATTGAANTAAAAATTGAAAAAGGCAGAGGTTATGTTTCTTCTGAAGAAAATAATACTTCATCAGATGTTGATTTCATTTCNATTGATTCAGTTTTTACTCCAATTATTAATGTNAAATATAGCATTGAAAATACTAGGGTAGAGCAAAAAACAGATTTTGAAAAANTAATTCTTGATATTCANACTGACGGGTCAATTCATCCAGAAGATGCCTTAAAAGGATCTGCTCAATTACTAATTAAGCACTTCTATCTATTTTCTGATAAGGATATGGAATTTGCTGAAGATAATTCAGATGAAATAGAAGTTGTTGATGAAGAANTACTTCACATGAGAAAACTTCTTAAAACATCATTAAATGATTTAGATCTTTCAGTTAGAGCTTATAACTGTTTAAAAGCTGCTGATATCAAAACATTGGGAGATCTTGTTAGTATCGAGATTTCTGANATGATGAAGTTTAGAAACTTTGGTAAAAAATCATTAACTGAGCTTGAAGAGCTAGTTGATAATAAAGGTCTTACNTTTGGTATGGATCTATCTAAGTATAATTTAGATTAATTAATTTCAATGAGACACGGNAAAAAGTTTAATCACTTAAGTAGAAAGGCACCACATAGAAAGTCAATGCTTTCTAATATGGCGTCTTCCCTTATTATTCATAAAAAAATTGAGACNACTGTCGCTAAGGCAAAAGCTCTAAGGAAATATATTGAACCTATTTTAACTAGATCGAAGAACGATACTACTCATTCAAGAAGAACTGTCTTCTCTCTACTTAATAATAAAGAGTCTGTTACTGAGCTATTTAATAATATATCAGAAAAAATAGCTTCAAGACCTGGTGGATATACTAGAATAATAAAGACTGGTTTTAGACTTGGTGATAATGCAGAGATGTGTGTCATTGAACTTGTTGATTATAANACTCTTTTGCTTGGAGGTGANGATAAAGCTGCTGNTTCTAAAACTAGGAGAAGAAGAAGAAAAAAATCAACTGCTAATGTAGCTGANGAATCTCCAAAAGCTAAAAAAGAAGNGCCAAAAAAAGAGGAAAAAAAACCTAAGAAGGACAAGGATGANAAGAAGTCTAAATAGTACTTTCTAAAAAATTTTAATTTAAAGGGATTAAATTTATTTAATCCCTTTTTTATTATATATTTTTGAAAAAAAATGGGATTAATATCTAGAAAACCTGCTGTTTTGTTACTTGAAGACGGTTCTGTCTTTAAAGGAAATTCTCTCGGTAAAATTGGCTCTGCAACTGGTGAAATCTGCTATAATACTGGAATGACTGGTTACCAAGAAATTTATACCGATCCATCTTATTTTGGTCAAATAATTATTAATACTTCTTCTCATATAGGAAATTATGGTACTGTTGATGAAGAGCAAGAAAGTAAATTTCCTCAGATTAATGGTGTTATAATAAATGAATATTCAGAAGTTTATAGTAGATCTAATTCAGAAGAAAGTTTAGAAGATTATTTTATCAAAAATAATACGGTTGCAATTTTTGATATCGACACTAGAAAATTAGTGAAACACATAAGAGATAAAGGAGCTATGAACGCAATTATCTCTAGCGATATTCTGGATGTTGAAAAACTTAAAGTACTCCTGAGTAAGGTTCCTCCTATGAAGAATTTAGAGCTTTCATCTAAAGTTACAACTAAAGAGGAATACACATATGGAGATGAAAATTCTGACATTAAGATTGCAGTACTTGATTTAGGATGTAAAAAATCTATCCTTGATAATTTTAGTACTAGAGGAGCATTTTGCAAAGTGTTTCCAGCTAAAACCTCATTTAATCAGATGAAATCATGGAACCCTGATGGATTCTTTATATCAAATGGACCTGGTGATCCAGCTTCTATGGATTATGCTGTAAATACTGTTAAGGAAATTATAGAAGCTGATAAACCAATTTTTGGTATATGTTTAGGGCACCAAATTTTAGCAAGGGCTTGTGATATCTCAACATATAAACTTCATAATGGACACAGAGGAATAAATCATCCTGTTAAAAATTTAAAATCTGGTAAGTCAGAAGTAACATCACAAAACCATGGATTCGCTGTATCAATGGATGAGATTAAAAAATCAAAATCCTTAGAACTTACTCATGTTAATTTGAATGATGAAACTGTTGAAGGCATAAAAGTAAAAGGAAAAAAAGCATTTTCAGTTCAATATCATCCAGAATCGTCTCCTGGACCTCATGACTCTAGATACTTATTTGATGACTTTATAAATATGATTAAGTAGTGAGTAATATAACAAAAATTAGAGGTAGACAAATTTTAGATTCTAGAGGTAATCCTACTGTTGAAGTAGATGTTTTCTGTGGAGATATTATGGGAAGAGCTGCAGTTCCATCAGGCGCATCAACAGGTGAATATGAAGCTGTGGAGTTGAGAGATGGCGGTGATAAATATCTTGGTAAGTCTGTAACGAAGGCAGTTAAAAATGTAAATAATATAATCTCAAAAGAACTAGTAGATAAGTCATGTAATGATCAAGCAGGTATAGATCAGTTTTTAATAGATCTAGATGGGACAAATAATAAATCAAATCTTGGAGCAAATGCGATACTTGGTGT
>NZWZ01000050.1:1826-13052 GCA_002701745.1 Flammeovirgaceae bacterium | reverse complement strand
TTTATTGCAAAAGATTTAGATGGAATGATGGATATGTATGCTGATGATGTTATATGGTCACCTGCTAATACTACTGATTCTCTTTCTAAAGATGCACTAAGAGAGGGTATGACTGGCTGGATGACAGAATTTGAAGTTTTTTCTTTTAATGAAAGACAATATTATCCGGGGGTAGACGATAACTTTGTACCTGATGGTTCTGTAAGAACTTACGGTACTTGGGAAGGAACTCATAAATCAGGAGCAAAAACTGTAAATAAATATTATTCAGTTACCCAATATAATGATGAGGGAAAGATTGTTGCTGCTTTAGAATGGTTTGATGTAAGTGGTGTTTTTGATCAAGTTGAAAGTCAACTTCAAAATTAAAATTATCAAATTATAAAAAATAAAAAGACAGAATATTTATTCTGTCTTTTTTTTTAAACTTAAGATGGATAGGTCAAAAATAATTGTAAAATCACCTGGAAGAATTAATTTAATTGGGGAACATGTAGATTACAATGGGGGGTATGTACTCCCTGGGGCTACAGATTTATTTATTCAATTTAGTTTTTCAAATTCAAAAAAAAAATATTCTGAAGTTTACTCTAGCGTAATAGATAAGAAATGTAAAATCTATTTTGACAATTTATCAAAAAGAGTAATTCAGTGGGAAAATTATCTAGTAGGTTCTTTAATTTCAATATTAAAAAAAAGGAAAGTTGAACTTAAAAATTTTAATTGTTTAATAGAAGGAAACCTGCCTCTTGGTAGTGGTATAAGTTCATCGTCATCTCTAATTTGTGGTTTTATAAAAGGTATTGATCAATTAAATAATTTAAATCTTAATAACGATGAAATACTATCTGTTTCTCGTGAAGTAGAATATGATTTTATTGGATTAAAGGGTGGAATTATGGATCAGTTCACAATTATTAACTCTAAAAAAAATAATTTTATACTCTTAAATACAGCAGATAATTCTGCAGAGTTTATTAAATCAGATTTAGGTGATTACAAGTTGTTACTTTTAAATACAAATAAAAAGCATAATCTATCTGATAGTGCGTATAATAAAAGGGTTGAAGAGTGTCAAGAAGCACTGAAAATCATAAATGACTCTGGTTATAATATTAAGTTTTTAACTCAAATAGATGTTAAAGAGTTAAGAAAGATTAAAGAGCTAATGCTAGATAATATTTTCAATAGAGCATTGTATGTTACTCAAGAAAATAATAGAACTATTCAATCTGTACAATATTTAAAGAATCTAGATTTAAAATCTTTAGGAAAGTTATTATACTCTTCGCATGAAGGCTTAAGGGATTTATATGAGGTTAGTTGTGAGGAGCTAGATTATTTAGTGGATAAGACAAGAATTTATGATCAAATTTTAGGTGCCAGAATGATGGGTGGTGGATTTGGAGGGTGTACAATAAATTTAATTCACAAGGATTTTATTGATACATTTGTAAGTGAAGTTAGTGAGTCTTACTCAAGTATGTTCTCACTAGAATTATCACCAATTATTACGTCTTTAGGCGAAGGATTAAGATATAAAGTATGAAAATTTTAGTTACTGGAGGTCTTGGTTATATAGGTTCACACACCGTGGTTGAATTGATTAATAATAATTATGAAGTTGTAATAATTGACAATTTGTCCAATTCCGAACTATTTATATTAGATAACATTGAGAAGATAACTGGCGTAAGACCAATATTTTATAACCAAGATCTTCTTGACTTTATAAAAACAAATCAAATATTTAAAAAAGAAAAAATTAANGGAGTNATACACTTTGCNGCATTTAAATCTGTTNCNGANTCNNTNANAANNCCNTTNNNATATTATNANAANAATCTNTTNTCNTTAATAAATNTNNTGAANNCNATGNAAGANAATANTGTTTCNAATNTTGTNTTCTCTTCTTCNTGTNNTGTNTATGGNCANCCNGANAAANTNCCNGTNTCNGANANNATCTCCNTTNAAAAANGCAGANTCNCCNTATGCTGAATCAAAACAAATTTCTGAGCAGATAATCAANGACTTTATTAATTCTCATAATAATATTTCCTCTGTNTCTCTAAGATATTTTAATCCTNTAGGAGCTCACGAGTCNGCTCTGATTGGAGAGCTTCCAAAGGGGNTTCCNGATAANCTTNTTCCGTATATAACTCAAACTGCNGCTGGAATCAGAGAAGNATTATCAGTTTTTGGAAAAGATTATAATACCCATGATGGTACNGCAATNAGAGATTATATNCATGTTGAAGATTTAGCTAAAGCNCATCTGAAAGCTTTCAACTTTCTAAATGACTCNGANGATAAAAATATTTATGAATTTTTTAATGTTGGNACGGGGATNGGTTATTCAGTNTTAGACGTTATTAATTCATTTGAAAATGTAAATAATTTAAAANTAAATTATTNTTTTAAAGACAGGAGAGATGGAGATATTGAACAAATATATTCTGATGTNATTAAATCAAAAAAAGNTTTGAAATGGGAGTCTGAAANANCTCTGGATGATATGATGTCTTCTGCATGGAAATGGCAGAAAAACTTAAAGTAANTTGTTGANTTTAAAATCTAAAAAAATNAAACCTTTTNTTTTTAATCAAAATCAAGTGTTTTTTAATCTTAAATTTTTATAAAAATCCTTTTAATTTTTAGTTTTTTTATTGCATTTTTGAGNCAGTTAACTAATTAAAAATGTTGTCGACGACCAAANTATTATCTNNTGATGCTATATTTCATAGCTATCAATCTGTATAATAACATGTTTGTTTGTCTATATTTTAATTAACTATTTAAGTTAAATTTTTAAACTAAACTATAAAGCGTAATATGAGAAAGCTTTTACTATTAGTCCTGGTATTTATATCAGGTATGAGCTATGCAATAGCTCAGAGTGCTGTAACTGGAACAGTTACAGATGAGAATGGTGAGGGTATCCCAGGTGCCAATATTGTTATTAAAGGTACTTCGCAGGGAACGATTACGGACATTGATGGAGCATTTAGTATTAATGCATCTTCATCTGATGTTCTAGTTGTTACTTATGTCGGATATTCTACTGTTGAAATTCCTGTTGGATCTCAAGCTAATATCAGNATATCTTTAAATGAAGATATTGCTGCTCTAGATGAGATTGTTGTTACCGGTTACGGTACACAAGTAAGGAAGGAGATAACCAGTGCGGTTACCAGTTTAAATGAGGAAGATTTTAATCAAGGATTAGTTAGTAATCCTATGGGTCTTCTTGAAGGTAAAGTTGCTGGATTATCTATTACTAAGCCAGGTAGTGATCCTAATGGAGGATTTACTCTGAGACTTAGAGGTATATCAACTGTTGGTGCTAACGCATCTCCTCTTGTTGTAATTGATGGTGTTATTGGTGGTAACCTAGATTTGGTTGATCCTGCTGATATCGANTCAATTGATGTTATCAAAGACGGAGCTGCTGCTGCAATCTACGGAACTAGAGGTTCAAGTGGTGTTATCTTAGTTACTACTAAGAAAGGTACTGCTGGAGCTACAAAAGTTGAATATAGTGTATCTACTTCTGTAGACCAGATAGCTAGATCTATGGATGTTATGACTGCNGCAGAGTACAGANCTNTACCAGGTGCAGTTGATTTTGGAGCTGACACAGACTGGGTTGATTTGATAACTAGGAACGGTGTTTCTCAAGTGCATAATCTTGCAGTTTCTGGAGGTACTTCAAACACAACCTACAGAATGGCTGTCAACTACAGAGAGCAACAAGGTATTTTAAAGGGTACTGGATTTAACAATCTAAATACAAACCTAAATTTATCGCAAAAAGCAATGAATGGTAAGGCTGTAATTGATGTTAATATTTCTTACTCTAATAAAGATGCCAGTTATGGATTTGGTAATGAAGGATTTAGATATGCGTATCAGTCTAACCCTACAATGCCAATATACGATCCTAACTCAATTTATGGAGGTTATCATGAGAGAACTATCTTTGATTATGTGAACCCTGTATCAGTTATAGAGCAAAATATAAATGAAGGAAATGATAATCTTTTCCTTGGNTCACTTAAAGGTACATTTGATCTAAGCGCTATCGCTAACGGATTAAACGCTTCAGTTGCTTACACTAGACAAATTACTGACACTGAAAGAGGCCAATACTATAGAAAAACTTCTAGATTTAGAGGATCTGATAGAAATGGTTTAGCTATCACTGATAACGGTCAATTTACTTTCGATCTATTTGAAGGTACGTTAGGTTATAATGGTGAAGCTGGTGATTTAGGTGTTAACGCTCTAGTTGGATATTCTTATCAAGAATTTTTTAATGAAGGTTACCATGCTGAAGGAGGAGATTTCCTTACTGATGCATTTACATATCATAACTTAGGTGCTGCTGCAGACTTTAATAATGGTCTTGGTAGTGTTTGGAGTTATGCTAACTCAAATAAGTTAATTGCTGGATTAGCGAGAGTTAATCTTAATTATGATGACGTCTACTTCTTAAATGCAAGTTTGAGATATGAAGGTTCATCAAGATTCGGTGCTAACAACAAATGGGCNGCGTTCTATGGTGTTGGTGCTGGTGTTGCATTACATAGTCTAATAGACTCTGACGCAATTGATAACTTAAAACTTAGGCTAAGTTATGGTCAAACCGGTAACGAGCCAGGAAGTTCTTATATCTCACTTCAGAGATTTGGACCATCTGGTAACTTCTATTATAATGGTGCATATACTTCAAGTTATGGACCTACGAGTAATGCAAACCCTGATTTAGCATGGGAGATTGCAACTCATTTGAATGTTGGTGTAGATTTTGCTGTTCTTAACTCTAAATTATTTGGTTCTGTTGAGTATTTTACAAGAGAGACAAAAGATCAGCTTNTGAGTGTTAACGTTCCTGTACCACCAAATCTTGTTGGTCAGACACTNCTTAACATCGGAACTACTAAAAACACTGGTTTTGAGGCTAATGTTAATTTTAATGCTGTTGATAACGGTAATGTTAGCTGGACAACCGGAGTTGTTTTCGGCACTAGTACAAGTGAGCTTTTGAGCTGGACACAGGGAGACTTATCATTTAGTGGAGGTGTTCTTTATAGAGCTAGTATGGGATCACCTGGTCAGAGTGATGTGTCGTTAGTTAGAGTAGTTGAAGGCGAGACGTTAGGTCAAATTTGGGGACCAAGATTCGATGGTATTAACTCAGACGGTACTTTCAAGTTTGCTGATCTTGACGGTGACGGAACATACTGTAACTGTGATGCAGATAGAGAAGTTATTGGTAACGGTCTGCCTGATTTCACACTTGGATGGAATAATAGTATCACCATTGGTGACNTAGATATAAATATGTTCTGGAATGGTGAATTNGGACATGATCTATTCAACTCATANAGAGGATTCTATGAAAATGCAGGACCAACTGTTGTTGGTAACTGGAATGTAGTAAACACTAGTTATTTCAATCAAGATTTAACTGCTGCTGCTGCTAATAGCTCGCATGTGGAGGACGCAACTTATTTTGAGTTAAACAACATCACTGTTGGGTATACTCTAAAAGATGTTACTAAGTTTATGAGTAATTTAAGAGTTTATGTTTCAGCTCAACGACCTATTATGTTTACTGGTTATGAGGGTATTGACCCAGTTTCCAGATGGACAGATTATGGCGATCCTTTATCTCAAGGTATTGAGAGAAGGGAGACATACAGTAGAGCAAGAACATTTACTTTAGGTGTTAATATAACTTTATAATTTTAAATATTATGAAAAATTTATTTATGGAAATGAGAAAATTAATGTTACTTATTGCGGGAATGATTTTTATAGTCCCTGCATGTACAAATCTTGACGAAGAGTTATATAGTGACTTAGCTGCAGAGAACTTCTTCACTACTGAAGAAGAAAATATTGCTGCGCTTGGTCAGGCATACTCTTCAATGACGCATTGGGGAAGCCATACAAANATATGGACAACTAATGAATTATCATCTGACGAATTGGTTATACCTACNAGAGGAGGTGACTGGTATGATGGTGGTATTCTATTNCAGTTGCATGAACATAAGTTCCAACCAGATAATGGTATATTCAATAATGCTTGGAATAATTCATATGGGGCTATCAATACTGTGAACAGACTAATTTTTCAGTTTAGTTCAATCGAAGGTGCTGATGCTTATGAGGCNGAGTTAAGAGCTATTAGAGCTTTCTATTACTTCCATCTCATGGATATGTTTGGTAATGTTCCTCTGTCTGTTGATTTTACGGATACAGAGACTAAGCCAAATTCTTCAAGATCTGAAGTTTTTAACTTTGTTAAATCTGAACTGGATGCAGTTATCCCTCTTCTAAGTGAGAANAAGGATGCATCTACTTACGGTAGAATGAATAAGTGGGCAGCACTTACTCTAAGAATGAAATTGCATTTAAATGCTGAGGAATGGACTGGTACTGCCTCTTGGGCAGGAGCTAAAGCCGATGCCGATGCAGTTATAAACTCTGGTCTGTACTCATTAGAGGCAGTCTATTCAGATAACTTCAAAGAAGCAAATGAAGGTTCATCTGAGAACATATTTGTTGTTCCTTATGATGAGGTCTTTGCTGGAGGATTTAATTGGGTTGCAATGACATTACATTATGCTAGTCAGAATACCTTTAACTTAACTTTCCAACCATGGAATGGGTATGCTACTGTTGAGGAATTTTATAATTCTTATATAGATCCTGCTCAGAATCCAGGTCCACAGGGTGATGTAGTTAAGGGTAAAACCGCTGGAACTGGTACATTAGATAGTAGGTTATCGAACTTCTTAGTAGGAGATCAGGGAGCTGATGATTCNGCAGGNGGTGAAGCCGGTGATGATGATGGTACTGGACTTTATTTCACACCATATATCAATATGATATATCCTGATGCATGTCGTCAGTGTGGAGCTAGAATTAATAAGTATGGTCACGTACAAGGTGGTAGAGAGAATATGAATCATGACTTTGTTCTTTTAAGATATGCTGATGTTTTACTTAGTAAGGCAGAAGCTCATCTAAGAACAGGAGATGCTTCAGGTGCTCTTGGAATTGTTAATCAGATTAGAACTAGAGCTGGTGTAACTCCATTTAATGAGTTAACACTTGATAATCTTCTTGCCGAGAGAGGTAGAGAGATGTATGTTGAGAATGATAGGAGAAGAGCTCTAATTAGATTTGGAAAGTGGAATGATGCATGGTGGGCTAAGGAAGCTTCGGATGCAAAATACAAATTATTCCCAATACCAAAGGATCAAATTAATGCTAACGCTAAGTTAACTCAGAATCCTGGCTACTAATTACTAATAGGTTATATTAAGTTAAAAATATAACTTAAGTCTAAAGCAAGCGATTTTATCGCTTGCTTTTTTTTTATCTTTGTCTTAATTATCAATGAGAAATTTTTTTATTTACTTATTATTAGTCTTAGGGTACAATTCATGTAATTATGAAAATAAAAGTACTTTGTTCCATACTTTATCTAATTCAAAAACTAATATTAATTTCCAAAATAATCTTAACTATACGGAGGAACTAAACCCTTACACTTATCGCAATTTTTATAATGGCGGAGGAGTGGGAGTCGGTGATTTCAATAACGACTCGCTACAAGATATATTCTTTACTGGTAACTTAGTTTCAAANAAATTATATCTAAATAAAGGTCAGTTCAAATTTAAAGACATAACTGATGATGCTGGACTTAATTCAGATGGAATTTGGAGTACTGGTGTAAGTGTTGTAGATATTAATCATGATGGATATCTCGATATTTATGTGTGTAAATCAGGTCCACCAGNAGGTGAAAGNAGAAATAATGAACTCTTTATAAATAATGGAGATTTAACTTTTACTGAAAGATCTAAAGAATTTGGTTTAGATAATGAGGGTTTATCTACTCATGCAGCTTTTTTCGATTTTGATAATGATGGAGATCTAGATTGTTACCTTCTTAATAATACAATTAAATCTATTGGCATAGGACTAGATATGGTAAAAGATTTAAGAAAAATTGATAGTGATGAAGGTAATAAATTACTAAGAAATGATGATGGATATTTTGTAGATATTTCTAAAGAAGCAGGTATTTATACAAGTGATATTGGTTTTGGTTTAGGTGTTACAGTTGGTGATATTAATTTAGATGGTTGGTCTGATATGTTTATATCTAATGATTTTTTCGAGAAAGACTATTTGTATATAAATAATAGAGATGGTTCATTTTCTGAATTAATCGAAAATTATCTAAATGAAATATCTATGGGGTCTATGGGTGCAGATATGGCAGATATCAATAATGATGGCTTTTCTGAAATATTTGTTACAGAGATGTTACCTGATAGACATGATAGAAGAGTATCTAAAGCTGTTTTTGATAGTTGGGATAAGTATCAGTTTTCATTAAATCAAGGTTATTTTCATCAGTTTAATAGAAATGCTTTACAGCTTAATAATCAAAACAATTCTTTTTCAGAAATATCAAGAATTACAGGTTTAGATGCTACCGATTGGAGCTGGGGCGCATTAATATTTGATATGGATAACGATGGAAATAAAGATGTATTCGTCGCAAATGGTATTTATAAAGATCTACTTGATCAGGACTATGTTAATTTTCTTGCTAACCCATCAATTATTTCTAACATGATACAGTCAGAAGAAGAGCCAGTAAAAAAGTTAATTGATATGATTCCGAGTGAACCTCTATCTAATTTTGCTTTTAAAAATTTAGGTTCCTTGAAATTTGATGATGTTTCAAAAAAATTCGGTTTAGATAATAAGACTTTTTCAAATGGTTCTGCATACGGTGATTTTGATAATGATGGTGACTTGGATTTAGTTGTTAATAATGTAAATATGATATCAAATATTTATGAAAATAAATCTACAAATAACTGGATCTCTTTTTCTTTTGATTCTCCTTCAAAAAATAAATTTGGGATAGGCAATAAGGTATTTATATTCACTGAGAGTGGCCTTCAGTTTCAAGAGTTATCTCCTATGAGAGGTTTTCAATCTTCAGTTGATTATCGTTTATATTTTGGTCTTGACAAAATTTCAAAAATTGATTCAGTTAAAATAATATGGAATAATAATCAAGAATCAATTTTAAAAGACCTTAAAATAAATTCTCATCATACTATAAATGAAGATGTTATTTTAAAACGTCAAAATATAAATGTAAATACAGAAAATAAACCGTTTTTAATACCATCAAATAAAAGAATAAATTATACACACATTGAAAATAATTTTGTTGATTTTGATAGAGAAAGGCTTTTATTTAAAATGAATTCTAGTGAAGGNCCATGTCTTTGTGCCGCAGATTTTAATCAAGATGGGTTAGATGATTTATATATTGGATCAGCTAAAAATCAAGTTTCAAAAATTTATTATCAAACAACCAAAGGAAATTTTCAGGAATACACTAAACCGTTTGAAAAAGATTTGTTATCCGAAGATGTTAATTGTATTGCAGATGATTTTAATGGTGATGGTAGAATCGATTTAATTGTTGCAAGTGGTGGAAGTGAATATTCAAGCTTTTCTCCGGAATTAAGAGATCGTCTCTACTTAAATACCGGAGAAATGAACTTTAAAAAATTAGATAATGCATTTTCATCAATTACGACATTTGAAAGTACTTCTACTATTTCTTCTGATGATATCGATAAAGATGGAGATCTTGATTTATTTATTGGAACAAGGTTAAATCCTGGATCTTATGGAACTCAAACACGAAATTTTATTTTATTAAATGATGGAAATGGGATCTTTATTGATGTTACCGACCAATATATAAGTAGTAATAACTTAGAAATGGTAACAGATAGTGAATTTGTTGACATTGATAATGATGGAGTAAATGAGTTAGTAGTAGTAGGAGAATGGATGCCAATTTTAGTTTTTAAAGTTTCGAATAATAAATTTATTGATATTTCAGATTCTCTTGGTTTATCAAAAACTAATGGTCTATATAATGAGATTCATTCAGCTGATTTAAATAATGATGGATATAAAGAACTNATACTTGGAAATTATGGACTCAATTCAATGTTTAAAGCATCAATTGATAAGCCTTTGACCCTATANGTAAATGATTTTGATAGAAATGGTAGATCAGAACAGATACTAGGAATGTACTANGGTGACAANCTNTATCCTATTGTTCAACTAAAAGATTTATGGATGCAGTTACCTTATTTNAAGAAAGANTATTTAAAATTTGAAAGTTATAANAATAAAAAGATGATTGANTTGCTTGATGAGTCTGCNATGGAGGGAACAAAAATTTTAGAGGTATATAATCTTGCTTCATTAGTATTGAGAAATGAATCTGGNATTAANTTTGAAGTTGATACTTTACCTTTTATGGCTCAGATATCATCCNTNTATAGCATNCTTTCAGAAGATATAAATAATGATGGGTATAATGATTTAATATTGGGAGGTAATCTNTCTGAGATTAAACCTGAGTTTGGTCCNAGTAAGTCAAGTTANTCTTCNTTATTTTTTGGTAACAAAGACGGTAAATTTGAGTATATAAATTCAAATAAATCTGGAATTTTNATAGATGGTGATTTAAGAGATTTAACTAAAATCAANATAAATAAAAAAGACAGTTATATTTTTGCTTTAAATAATTCAGAAATTAAAATTTTAGAACGTGAATANNATANNANTTTTNATTTTGTTTTCAATTATAATTATNAGCTGCCAAACAAATCCATATTTAGAGTTAGAGAGNAATGAATTGGCTTCAGGAGAAAGATATGATTCTTTATTTCTAGGAGTAAAATTTGGNATGNCNTCNAAAGANTTTTATNCNCANTGNTGGGATTTAAANAAAANACAANTNAGTNNCNCAAGGACCATCAAATAATTCNGTNANATATCTGATCTACCCACTGANTCNGTTGGTCAAAANATNGANATGTTATTTTATCCTGTNTTNNATAATGATANAGTNTATGANGTAAANNCTACNTTNTCNTATACTGGTTGGGCNCCATGGAATAANGAAACNNNTNCNGANTANNTNATNGANGAANTTANNGANNTATTNTCAAANTGGTATNNNACNAANTTNTNTGAAATTAANNNNCCAAAAAANAANAGTANNNTNTATGCTACNNTNAATGGNAATAGNAGAATAGCTNTNACNAAGGTNANTGANAGAGANGTNCGNGCNNGATNTACTGANNT
>NZWZ01000050.1:0-1821 GCA_002701745.1 Flammeovirgaceae bacterium | reverse complement strand
TTGAAAAAAATAATCAGAAGTGAGAAATTCTTATATAGTATATATCATATTAGTCTTCCATTTTTCTTGTACAAATTCAGAAACGAAATTNTTTGAAAAGCTTTCTTCTTTCAGAACTGGCATTGACTTTGAAAACAATCTCACATTTAANGAAGACTTTAATATTTTTACTTACAGGAACTATTATAATGGTGGTGGGGTAGGTCTTGGTGATATTAATAATGATGGTTTACTTGATATTTATTTTACTTCTAATCTTAATAAGAATAAACTTTATCTCAATAAAGGTGATTTTCAGTTTGAAGATATAACTGATGTTGCAGGTGTTGGAGGAGAAAAGTCATGGAGTACAGGTGTNAGCTTAGCTGATATAAATGCTGATGGATTTTTAGATATTTATGTTTCAAATTCAGGTGACATAAAGGGTGATAATAAACAAAATGAATTATTTATAAATAATGGTGATTTAACTTTTACTGAGATGGCCAACGAATATGGCCTAGATGATAAAGGATACTCAACGCATGCNGCTTTTTTTGACTTTGATAGAGATGGGGATCTCGATTGNTATTTACTTAATAANTCCTATAAAGGAGGATTNAGAATTACAAGTATTGGAAAAGATCANAGACNAGTTAGAGATGAAGTAGGAGGTGATAAATTATTTNAAAATGATAATGGAAAATTTATTGATATTAGTGAAGANGCTGGAATTTATGGAAGCGTAATTGGTTTTGGTTTAGGTGTTACGGTAGGAGATGCTAATAATGATGGTTGGATGGATATTTACGTTTCAAATGACTTTTTCGAAAGAGATTACCTCTATATAAATAATCAAGATGGAACATTTTCTGAAAANCTTGAGACTATGATAAAAAGTATTAGTGCCGCTTCAATGGGTGCTGATATGGCTGANATTAATAATGACGGGTTATCAGAAATTTTTGTAACAGATATGTTACCNCAACCTGATGANAGGATAAAAACAGTTACAACATTTGATAGTTGGGATAGACACCAAAACATTAAAACAAGTGGTTATTGGAATCAGTTCACGAGAAATACATTACAATTAAATAACGGTAATTCGACTTTCAGTGAAATAGGTAGATTAACTGGAGTTGAGGCTACAGATTGGAGTTGGGGAGCTTTAATGTTTGATTTTCAGAATGATGGTAATAAAGATATTTTCGTAGCTAATGGTATATATCAAGATTTAACAGATCAAGATTTTTTACAGTATGTTACTCAAGATGAAGTAATTCAACAGATTGCATCTCCAGGAAGTGTAGATTTTCAAAAATTGATAGATTTAATTCCAAGTGTTCCAATCTCTAACTACGCTTTTATTAATAATGGAAATTTAGATTTTAATGATATGACATCAGACCTTGGACTAGGTCAGCCAAGTTTTTCTAATGGCTCAGCTTATGGTGATCTTGATAATGATGGAGATTATGATTTAGTTGTCAACAATGTGAATATGGAATCTTTCGTTTATAGGAATAATACAGATAAGTTATATCCTTTAAATAATTATTTGAAAATAAAACTTATTGGAGACAAAAATAATCCTAACGGTATTGGTTCATCAATTACATTATTTGTTGGAGATAAAAAGTATTATTTAGAGCAGATGCCTATAAGAGGTTTCCAATCAACAGTTGATAATAACTTAATTTTTGGTATAGGTGAAAGTGATATTATTGATTCATTAGTTATCAGATGGGATGATGGTAAAATTACCAAAAAAGACTTTATTGATGTAAATCAATTTGTTACCATAAAGAAAGAAGAGTTCTCAGAATTTTCTCTTATTGA
>NZWZ01000049.1 GCA_002701745.1 Flammeovirgaceae bacterium | reverse complement strand
TTAAAAAAATTCTATTTGGATGTCTTAATGCTAGTGAATTAAGGTTGTTATAAAATTCACTCTTATTAATACTTATCTTTATTAAATAGGGTATATATAAAAANGGATAATCTTTAATTAATTGATTTANCTNATTAAGNTCAATTTTTTTCATTTTACCAATTAGCTACCGATGCATTAAAAATATCTAAAATAATTTGATCAAAAATTTCATCCAAAAATTCTTGTTCATTAGANGATAACTCCTCTGTNTTTTGNTTAAAGTCTTTAAAAAANGAAAATGATTTATTTTCATAGTTAAATTGATCATCGAACTTATTNAAATAAGTTGCATTAACTCTTACCGTTAGTCTAGTTAAGCCNGTAAAATATTGAGAATTTCTTCCACCTTCTGCAGTTGGGGCTACAGGAGATAAAGAAAAATCTTCAATTGTNCCTTCAATTTCTAAATCTCCATTTTCATCAACAATTGTAAGGCTTGTATTCCTTTCAAAGTAATCTTTAATTTTTTCATTGAATAGAACACTCATNTTTGATGGGCCTAAAGGTGAATTATTAAAAAAATTCTGAAAAGAAATTGTTTTGACTTCTGGTGATATAGACGCTCCGGTAAAAGAATAAACCCCACATCCGTAAATAGNAAATANNATAAATAAGTGTTTAATGATCTTTATCAAGGTTGTAATGTTTAATTTTTCTGTAAAGTGTTCTCTCAGATATACCTAAATCTTTTGCAGCGTATTTTCTTTTATTTTTATTTTTAATTAATGCCTTAATAATTAATTCTCTTTCTTTNGATTCTATTCTAAGTGATTCATTTTCATTAACAAGTTCAGTTACTTCTTGAAATTGATTTTCACCTAAATTTGATCGCTTTTCAATTATCAAGTTTTCATTTGAACTATTATTGTCTTCTTGGAGATAATTATTAGGCTCGCTAGAAATGGAATTACTATTATTCATAATAGAATCAATAATCTTTTTCATTTCATTCATATCACTTTTGAGATCAAAAAGTATTTTATATAATATATCTCTTTCATTATAATTTTCTTCAGATTCTACTTCTCCAATATTACTTAAAGCTGGTAAATTTGATGTTTTTGGTAAGTATTTATCTAATATTTCTGGAGTTATGTTCCTGTCAATTTCAAGTATTGAAATTTGTTCAGTAAGGTTTTTTAATTCTCTTATATTGCCAGGGAATCGGTATTTGTTTAATAAATTTTTTGATTCATCATTTAATCTAATCGGATCTATATTATTCTTATCAGAAAAATCAGAAGCAAATTTCCTGAATAAAAGCGATATATCCTCACCTCTATCTCTTAGGGGTGGAACAATAATTGGTACGGTATTTAGTCGATAATATAAATCTTCTCTAAATTTCCTTTTTTCTACAGCTTCTTTCAGCTTTACATTAGTTGCAGCAATTATTCTCACATCAGTTTTTTGAACTTTGGAAGATCCAACTTTAATAAATTCTCCATTTTCTAAAATTCTTAAGAGTCTTGATTGAGTTGATAAAGGCATTTCTCCAATCTCATCGAGAAATATTGTTCCACCATCAGTAACTTCAAAATATCCTTTTCTAGATTCGTTAGCCCCCGTAAATGAACCTTTTTCATGTCCAAAAAGCTCAGAATCTATGGTTCCTTCAGGTATTGCTCCACAATTTACTGCAATAAATTCACCATGTTTTCTTTTACTCATTGAGTGAATAATTTTAGAAAAAGATTCTTTACCACTACCGCTTTCACCATTAATTAAGACTGTCATATCAGTTGGTGCAACCTGAATAGCAACTTGAATAGCATGATTTAATGGGTCAGAATTACCAACAATCCCATATTTTTGTTTTACTGATTTAATTTTATCTAGCATAGTTCTCCAAATAATGTAGCTGAATTACAATCTTTAATCTTAACGTCAACATAGCTTCCAATAATATCATCTTTTTTAGGGAAAATTACCATTTTGTTTTCAGATGTTCTTCCTTTTAAGAAATCATTGGATTTTTTTGAATTCCCTTCAACAAGTACTTTATAATCTTTATCAATCGTTAATCTATTTCTTTCAAGTGAATGGATATTTTGTTTTTTGATGATTTCNTCAAGTCTTCTTTTCTTTATTTTAAGAGGTATGTCATCTTCATATTTTCTTTGTGCTAATGTTCCTGGCCTCTCAGAATAATAAAACATATACGAATAATCATATATTACATTATCCATTAGTGATAAGGTATCATTGTGTTCATTTTCTGTTTCTGAACAGAATCCTGTTATAAAGTCTGATGATATACCACATTCTGACCCTATAATTGTTTTTATATCATTTACTTTATCTAGATACCAGTCTCTATCATATGTTCTATTCATTTTTTTAAGAATTCTAGAGTTACCACTTTGGGCTGGTAAATGAATGTAATTACATACATTTTCATAATTTTTTATGACTTTAAGAACGTCTATTGTTATATCTTTTGGATGAGATGTTGAAAATCTAACTCTTAGGTCAGGGCTGATTTTGGCTACCATTTCTAATAAGTCTGAAAAATGGATTATTTCATTGATATCATTACTTTTTTCAAGTTTCTTTTTATTATTAGTTTCTTTTGACCATTTATATGAGTCAACATTTTGACCTAATAAGGTTATCTCTTTATATCCTTTTTTATTTAAATCTTTTGCTTCATTAACTATGCTGAATGGGTTTCTACTTCTTTCTCTTCCTCTAGTAAATGGCACCACGCAAAATGAACACATATTATCACATCCTCTCATNATAGAAATAAATGCCGTTATACCGTTTGTNTTNATTCGAACAGGNTCTATATTTTCATATGTTTCTTCAAGAGATAAAATTGTATTNACTGATTTTTCNTCNTTNTTTTTTACATTNTTAACTAGATTAGGAAGATCTCTGTANGAATCAGGACCTGCTACTATATCTACTATTCTTTCTTCATTTAANAGCTTTTCTTTTAATCTTTCTGCCATACACCCAAGAACTCCAATAATTAGAGATGGCTTTCTTTTTTTTANGTTATTGAAATTTTTAAGTCTTTTTCTGATTGTTTCTTCTGCTTTTTCTCTAATTGAACATGTATTAAGAAGAATTAGATCAGATTCCTCATAATTATTTGTTAGGGAATATCCCTCTTTTTTTAAAATTGAAGCAACAATTTCACTATCAGAGAAGTTCATTGCGCACCCGTAGCTCTGAATAAAAAGNTTTCCCATTTATAANTTTTAGACAAATTTACACTAAGACTGACAAAATGTCAATAATGTTTTTTTATAAAATAATAATTAAATTAACTTTCAATNAAANAACTCTATTATGAAAATACTATTCTCGATTATTCTCTTNATGTTTTTTGGTTTTTCAGCAGATAGTCAGAAAAAATCAAATTCAAAAAAAATGTTGACTTACGATGAAAAACTTTATAGCTCAATTAAATATAGGTTAGTAGGTCCTTTCAGAGGCGGTAGGGCAGGAACAGTAGCTGGAGTATTAAATAATGAAAATTTATATTATATGGGAACTGCAGGTGGAGGTGTATGGAAAACAGAGGATGCAGGAAATACCTGGGAACCTATTAGTGATGGTTATTATGGAGGAAGTATTGGAGCTTTAGCTGTCAGCGAATCAGATCCTAATATTATATATGTTGGAGAAGGTGAGCAAACTCTAAGAGGTAACGTATCATCAGGAAAAGGAATGTGGAAAAGTTTAGATGCTGGAGAAACATGGAAATTTATTGGATTGCCAAATTCAGAACATATCTCAAGAATTAGAATTCATCCTGAAAATCCAAATATTGTTTATGTAGGTGTTATTGGTAATCTATGGAAACCTAATGAAGAGAGAGGATTATATAAAAGTATTGATGGTGGAGAAAATTGGTCTAAAATATTATATGTATCAGATAAGGCTGGTGTTGGAGATATTATTTTAGATCCAAATAATTCAAGGATAATTTATGCTGCCACATGGCAAATGAAAAGAAATGGTTACAGAATGGATAGTGGTGGTCCTGATAGCAAGGTTTTCAGGAGTTATGATGAAGGAAAAACCTGGGAAGATATATCTCAATACAATGGACTTCCATCATTTCCTTGGGGTATAGTTGGAATTGCTATATCTCCAGTAAATTCTAAACGAATTTGGATGATGATAGAAGCTTCTGATGGGGGGTTATATAGATCTGATGATGGTGGAAATAATTGGAAAAAGGTGAATTCTAATAGAGCTTTGAGGCAAAGAGCATGGTATTACACTAGAGTTTATGCGGATACTCAAAATGAGGATAAAGTATATGTTCTTAACGTAAGTTATGGTGTTTCAACAGATGGAGGAAATACATTTACTTTAAAAAATGCTCCTCATGGTGACCATCATGATTTATGGATTGATCCACATAATAACATGAGGATGGTAATTGCTGATGATGGTGGAGCTCAAGTTTCGAATGATGGTGGTGAAAATTGGACAACATATTTTAATCAACCAACTGCTCAATTTTATAGGGTAACTACAGACAATTCTTTTCCTTACAGAATATATGGAGCTCAACAAGACAATAGCACTATAAGAATCAATCACAGATCGTCATCTTCATCAATAACTGAGAGAGATTGGGAACCAACAGCAGGAGGTGAAAGTGCACATCTTGCACCAGATCCAAAAAACAATGAAATTGTTTTTGGAGGTACTTATAAAGGTTATATGATGATGAGAGATCATTCAAATGGACAAAATCGATCCGTTAATGTATGGCCAGATAATCCTGCTGGTTCTGGAGCTGAGGTTATGAAATATAGGTTTAATTGGAATTTTCCAATAATGTTTAGTCCTAATGATCCTAATAAATTATATGCAGGATCTAACTATCTTCATATGTCAACTAATGGAGGACAGTCTTGGGAAACAATATCTGGAGATTTAACTAGAAATTTACCTGAAACAATTAAATCTTCCGGAGGTCCCATTACNCAAGATAATACAGGGGCTGAGTTTTATGCTAATATATTTGCTTTAGCTGAATCTGAATTAGAAGAAAATGTTATTTGGACAGGAAGTGATGATGGATTAATTCATGTTACTAGAGATGGAGGTGAAACTTGGGAAAATGTAACCCCTCCTTCTAGTATGTCACCAAAATTAAATATGATTAATAGTATTGATCCAAGTCCTTTTGTTAAGGGAAAAGTATATGTGGCTGCTACTTCTTATAAGTTTGGAGATTATACTCCTTATTTATATAAAACAGAAGATTATGGCAAGACCTGGGAACTCATTACAGATGGTATACCTAATAATTATTATACAAGAGCATTAAGAAGCGATAAAAAAAGACCTGGTTTATTATATGCTGGTACAGAGTGGGGTATGTTTATTAGCTTTGATGATGGTATTTCATGGAAGCAGTTTCAGTTAAATTTACCAATTACCTCAATACGTGATCTTCATGTTAAAGATAATGATCTAGTTGTAGCTACACATGGTAGAAGTTTTTGGATGATTGATGATCTAACACCTCTACATCAACTTGATAATGATGTTTCTCAATCAAATTCAACTTTGTTTAAACCAGACATTTCATATAGGTTAGCTCAGTCAGGGGGGTGGAGAAAGCCTAATACATTATTAGTAGGTGAAAATCATCCTAATGGTGTTATAATTAATTATTATATAAAAAATTACAACTCTGAAAATGACTTTGTGAAAATAGATATCTTAAATAAAGATGGGTCCATAATTAGAACATTTACTAATGATGTTGGAAAAAAGGAAATTTCAGTAAAAGAAAATCCAGTTTTGAGTAATACAAACGATATAGATTATGCGTTATCGTCTGCAAACATTAAATCAATTGCTCCTAAATCAGGAGGAAATAGGTTGATATGGGATATGAGGTATCCTGGTTTCGTTTCTTTTGATGGTATGGTGTTTTATTCTTCTCCTAATACAGGACCAAAAGTTACTCCTGGAAAGTATAATATTAGGTTAACTTATAATAATGAAGAACATANTCAAGAATTTGAAATTGTTAAAGATCCTAGAGTTTCTAATTCAGATGAAGATTATAAAAAACAGTTAGATTTCTTATTGAAAGTTAGAGATGAGGTATCTAGAGCTAATAAGGTAATTATTGATATCAGGAAAATTAAAAGTGATCTAGATTTTCTCATGGAAAAAGTAAGTGATAAAGTTCAAATCGTAGATCTTATCAAGAAATATAAATCTGATCTTGATATTATTGAAAATAATATTCATATGACTAAAAATCAAAGTAGGCAAGATCCATTAAACTATGGNATAAGAATNAATAACAGAATTGCATTTTTATTAGCCGATTCTCAGAGNGGTGACTATCCACCAACAGAACAAGCTCAAGAGTTTTTTGAGTCTATAAAAGGAGAATTAAATGAAGAGATTTCAAAATTNAATNGAGTATTAAATACTTACACAATGCAATTAAATAATATGATTCAAGATAATGATATTAAATTCATATCATATTAAGTGTATTTGAATTAAGTGTATTTGAGAATTTCATCCCAATCACTTTTATATTTTTTCATNGTTTTTNNAAGATAATTNTTATCTATTAACGGTTTTTTTACTATNATATTTTTNGGTAAAAAATATGCAACATACATNACTAAGTGAAATAGTAACCACCATGGNCTAAAATAAAGCCAATGTTTTAGTTTATTNTCAGCATAATATTTAGGTGGATTTGGTTTAAAAATTCTACAAAATCCTTTTAGGAATATTAGTTGTTTTTCAGAATAGGATTTGTGGACAACATTTAATGAAATATTAGACTTANTGTAATTTGAGTTTGTGTATTCAGAAATTTTAGNTANATAAGAATGAGGNTNTATTTTTAGCTCATCAAAATTTAGAACTAACGGATCATATTTAGAGTATTTTTTTATAATATTAATTTTATCAATATAAATCATGTCTTCATTTTTCCAATATCCTGAGTTGGTATTATTATAAAAATCTTCAAATTTAAAATGATATCCATTTTTGGAAAATCTTTTAAATTGAGATGATATCCATTTTTTATGTTCTCTAAATACAATAATTATTTTAGTTTCAGGAAAATGATTTAGTATTTTTTTTACCTCACCTTCTAGTTGTCTGTCAAATTCTCTAGATATTAAATAAGAATCATAATTTGTATTATTTATTATATCAATGCATCTTCTGTATTTATGGGTACTTATATATTTTATGTTCTTTAGTTTAGGAAAAAAGTTATTTTGAAGAAAAGTTGAACCTGTTTTTGCTAAACCTACATGAAAGTAAATATTTTTATTATTCATACTAAATATTTTAGTAATTAGAAAAAATTATGTATTTTTACTAATATTAATAGTAAATATGGTTAATGTAAACGAAAATATAAGGTTTCTTCGTAAGAAAAAAGGTTGGACACAAGAAAAGTTTTCTCAAAAAATTGGTATAAAAAGATCACTAGTAGGTGCATATGAAGAGGGCAGATCTGACCCCAGGCTTAATAATCTTCTTAAAATGTGTGATGTTTTTTCAATTTCTCTAGATAATATCTTAAAAAAAGATGTTAGTCAATTATCTGAAGATCAATATCTTAAATCAGAAGATCAAAACGTAAAAGTTCTTTCAATCACAGTTGATAAATTTGGTGAGGAAAATATTGAACTAATTAATCAAAAAGCATCAGCCGGTTATCTAAATTCGTATTCTGATTTCGAATTTATTGAGAGCTTACCAAAATTTCAATTACCTTTTCTGAACTTTAGTGGAACACATAGAGCTTTTGAAATAAAAGGTGATTCAATGTTGCCATTAACATCTGGAAGTATTGTTATTGGAAAATTTATTGAAGATATATCCTANGTTAAAGATGGTAAAACTTATATATTACTTACAAAAGAAGATGGTATTGTTTATAAAAGAGTTGAGGTTCAAGACAATTCTTTTAAACTAATTTCTGATAATAAAGAATATGATCCATATCTTCTTTCAAATGATGATATTCTTGAAATTTGGGAAGGGATTGCTTTTTTCAGTCTCGATTTTCCAAACCCNAATACTGAATTTTCTTCTATTAAAAATCATATCAATAATTTATATTCTAATTTGGATGATATTAAGAAAAAGTTGTGATGTTTTTTTTATAATTTTGACAAATGTCAAAAATCACAATATTATCCGAAATTAAACGTGATAAACCCTTTCTAGAAAAAGTACCTAAAATCAATTCAAAAGAGTTTGATAAGGTTATAAAGTCTAGAAGAAGTATNAGGGTATTCACAAATGATCCAATTCCAAAAGAAGTAATTGAAAAATCATTGGATAATTCATTAAAAGCACCAACATCATCAAATCTNCAAACNTGGGAGATTTACTGGGTTAAATCAAAAGATATAAAAAATAAAGTTGTTGANGCTTGTTTGTCTCAACCNGCAGCAAAAACAGCTANAGAACTTTTTGTATTTGTTTCAAGACCTGATTACTGGAAAAGAAATAATCAGATGATGTTAGATTATTTAAATAATAAAGAAAATCCACCTGTATCAGTTTTAAAATATTATAATAAAATTACAAAATTAGCTTATAGTCAAGGTTTCATGAATGTTTTTGGTTTTTTAAAAAAAATATATGTCTCTATTGTAGGTATTTACAGAGTAATTCCTCGTGAACCTACTTCATTTAATGACATGAAAGTTTGGTCTCAAAAAACTACTGCTTTGGCTTGTCAAAATTTTATGTTATCAATGAGAGCATATGGTTTTGACACATGTCCTATGGAAGGATTTGACTCATCAAGACTTAAAAAAATACTTAAATTACCAAAGAAAGCACAAATTTGTATGACTATAGGTGCTGGAAAAAGAGATCCAAGTGGTGTTTATGGTAAACAATTTAGGTTTGATAATGATATATTTATAAAAGAAGTGTAAAATGTCTAAGATCAAAATAACTTTTCCTGATTCATCCACTAAAGAATATAATTCTGGAATATCCTGTTTAGATATTGTAAAAGGTATTAGTAACAGTTTAGCAAAAAAGGTATTAGTAGTTTCTTATAATGATAACCTGATCGATATATCTACTCAATTATTTGAAGATGGAAGTATAAAATTTTTAACGTGGGATGATGACGAAGGAAAATCAACATTTTGGCATTCTTCTGCTCATATTTTAGCTGAAGCTGTAGAGTCAATATATCCTGGAGTTAANTTTGGAATAGGTCCCCCTATATCNAATGGTTTTTATTATGATATTGATTTTGTAGATTATGATATATCAAAAATAAATCTAGATAAAATAGAAANTAAATTCAATCAACTNGTTTCATCTAATTTGATNTTTGAGAGATCAGATGTTAGTAAAAAAGAGGCNATAAAATTTTTTAATGAAAAAAAAGATCCNTATAAANTAGAATTAATTAAAGACCTAGAAGATGGTAATATATCTTTTTATAAACAGGGAAATTTTACTGATTTATGTAAAGGCCCNCATATTCCATCTACCAAATTTATAAAGTCATTTAAAATTTTAAATATTGCTGGAGCTTATTGGAGAGGNGATGAAAANAATAAACAGCTGACCAGATTATANGCNGTTTCATTNCCAAATCAAAATCTTTTAGATGAANATTTACATAAACTAGAAGAAGCAAAGAAAAGAGATCATAGAAAATTAGGTAAAGAATTAGAATTATTTTTCTTCAGTGAAAATGTTGGAGCTGGTTTACCAATTTGGTTACCTAATGGTCATATAGTAAGAGAAAATCTTATTGAATTTATGAGGAAAGAGCAAATAAAACAGGGCTATAAACACGTAACGTCTCCTCATATTGGTTCAAAAAATTTATATGTTACCTCAGGCCACTATGATAAATATGGTGAATCTTCATTTCAGCCAATACAAGTGCCTTCTGATAATGAAGAGTATTTATTAAAGCCTATGAATTGTCCTCATCATTGTGAGATATTTAAATTTAAACCACATTCATATAAAGAATTACCTGTACGAATAGCTGAATTTGGTACAGTATACAGATATGAACAAAGTGGAGAACTTCATGGAATGACTAGAGTCAGAGGTTTTACTCAAGATGATGCTCATATTTTTTGTTCAATTGATCAAGTTGGTGATGAAGTTTTAGGTGTTATAGATCTAATTTTAAAGGTATTTAAATCATTATCATTTAAAGATTATAAAGTACAAATATCATTAAGAGATGAAAATGATTCTTCAAAATACATAGGAGAATCTTCATTGTGGGATAGAGCAGAAAACGATTTGATAGAAGCGGTTAAAAGAAAAAAAATTCAAGCTGAAATTGTACATGGAGAAGCAGCGTTTTATGGACCAAAAATTGACTTTATGGTTAAAGACTCTCTTGATAGAGAGTGGCAATTAGGAACTATTCAAGTAGATTATCAACTACCAAAAAGATTCAACTTAGAGTATGTAGATAAAGATAATACTAAAAAAACACCAGTTATCATTCATAGAGCTCCATTTGGTTCCATGGAAAGGTTTATAGCTATAATTACAGAACATTGTGAAGGAAATTTCCCTTTGTGGTTAGCTCCAAATCAAGTCATAATTTTACCTATTAATGAAAATGTAAATGATTATGCTACCGAGATAAAGAATAAATTAGAAAGTTTAGATTTTAGAACCGAAATAGATACAAGATTTGAAAAAATTTCTAAGAAAATAAGAGATGCTGAGGTTAAAAAGATACCATATATGTTGGTAATTGGTGATAATGAAAAGAAATCATCAACATTATCTGTAAGAAAAAAGCATGAGGGCGATATTGGTAAGATGTCATTAGAGGGGTTAATTAAGATCTTAAATGAAGAATTAAACTC
>NZWZ01000048.1 GCA_002701745.1 Flammeovirgaceae bacterium | reverse complement strand
TTTCAGTCCGATGCTCTACCACCTGAGCTACAGCACCTGATGAAATATTTGCAAACCTAAGTAAATAAACATTTCTCACAAAATTATTATTTTTGAAATTACACTTGATTTATGAATTTTATTTCTCAGTTATTATTTCTTGTTTTATTAGTCTCTTCTGGATATTTAATCTACAGAAGAGTAAAATTTATAAAAAGAAATATTTCATTAGGTAAAAAAAAATATAGTACTAGTACTGACAAAAAAACAAGAATAAAAAATTTAGTGTTAATTGCCTTTGGACAAAGTAAAATGTTTAAAAAGATCATTCCAGCTATTCTGCATTTAATGATCTATGCTGGCTTTGTAATAATTAATCTAGAGGTTATAGAAATAATTTTAGATGGTCTCCTGGGAAAACACAGAGTATTTGCAGAAATTGGAATGCCCTATTATAATATCTTTATCTCTATAATTGAATTTTTTGTAGTACTAGTTCTTATTTCCTGTATTGTGTTTTTAGTGAGGAGAAACATATTAAATATTAGGAGATTTAAAAGTCCTGAACTTAAGGGCTGGCCAATTCTTGATGCTAATTTGATATTAATTTTTGAGATTATTTTAATGATAGCAATATTAACTATGAACGCGTCTGATTTAGTTCTTCAAGACAAAAATGAATATTCTTCTACTGGAAGTTTCTATTTTTCGAGTTTTATGAAACCGCTATTTTCAGAAATGAGTATAAATTCTCTTCTAATACTTGAGAGAGTATCTTGGTGGATACATATCATAGGAATTTTTCTTTTTGCTATCTATGTTTCCTATTCTAAACACCTACATATTTTTCTTGCCTTTCCTAATATTTACCACTCCAATAACCAATCCTTAGGTAAAATGACAAATATGAATAGCATAACAAATGAAATTAATTCTATGATGGGAAAAGCAGTAGATGATAGTAATGATGATGTCCCATCTAGATTTGGAGCAAAAGATATTGAAGATTTATCTTGGAAAAATTTGATGGATGCATATTCTTGTTCTGAATGTGGAAGATGTTCTTCTGTATGCCCACCAAATATAACTGGAAAAAAACTCTCGCCAAGAAAAATAATGATGGACGTTAGAGATAGAGCAGATGAGATAGGAAGAAAAATTGATCAAAATGAAAAGTATGATGATAAAAGCTTAGTTGGTGATTACATAAGCTACGAAGAAGTCTTTGCGTGTACCTCATGTAATGCTTGTGTTGAAGAGTGCCCCTTAAACATAAACCCCTTAGATATAATTATTGAAAGTAGAAGATATGCTGCACTTGAGGAATCGAATCTACCTAATGAGTGGAATTCGATGCTACAAAATATTGAAACTAATTTCTCACCATGGAAATTTCCAATTAATGAAAGATCAGACTGGTATAAAAAATAAATATGAATATAAAAACAATAGCTGAATTTTTAGAATCAAATCAAAACCCTGAAATATTATTTTGGATTGGGTGTGCTGGATCATATGATGATAGATATAAAAAAGTAACAAAAGCATTTGTGAGAATACTAAACAAGCTTGACATCGATTTTGCAATTCTTGGAGATGAAGAAAGTTGTACTGGAGATCCTGCGAGAAGAGCAGGGAATGAGTATTTATTCCAAATGCAAGCAATGAACAATATAGAAACACTCAATAAATATAAAATTGAAAAAATTGTTACAATGTGTCCTCACTGTTTCAACACAATTAAAAATGAGTATCCAGAACTTGGGGGTAACTATGAAGTCCTACACCATACTGAATTTTTAAATGAGTTAATTGAAAACGGCAAGTTAATTTCTGAGAAGACAGATATTAAAATGGCATATCATGATTCTTGTTACTTAGGTAGAGGAAATAAAATTTATGAAGCACCTCGAAACATAATAAATACAATTACTGATAATTTAGTGGAAATGAAAAGAGCTAAAGAGAACGGGTTGTGTTGTGGAGCAGGTGGATCTCAAATTTTTAAAGAATCTGAAGCNGGAAAAGTAGAAATTAATATTGAAAGAATTAAGGATGTTGAGGAGGTAAATCCACAAACTTTAGTTGCTGCTTGTCCTTTTTGTATGACAATGATGAATGATGGAATAAAAGAAAAAAATCTAAACTCAAAAATTGAAGTAAAGGATATAACTGAAATTATTGAGGAAAATTTAAAAGAATAGATGTACGTACAATTAGATAAAATAAGTGGAAACGCAAGATGTTGGATTTATACACTTGAGAATGTCAATAGAAACGTAAGTGAAGAAATAAATAAATTCTTAACAAAATTATGTGAAAATTGGATGACTCATGGGCAACCTGTTAAAGCTTCATACAAAATTTACAATGATAGTTATATAATTTTATTTGCTGAAAAAAGTATTAGTGGCTGCTCAATAGATGATACCAACAGATCGATTCGTGAGAAATTAAATGATTTAAGTATAGGTATCATGCCTAACTCCAAAATAGGTATCTTTAATGATGAAAAAATAGTATACTATGATAGGCTATCGTTAATTAATAAATTAAAAGAAAGAGAAATACTCAATACTGATAAAATGATAAACACAACGGTTCAGACTAAAGATGAGTATGATAAAAAATGGATTGTTGAAATAAATAAATCTTGGTTAGTTAACTTTATAAAATGANACAAATTTCCGCAATATATATTCTTATGGTNTTTCTTGGTTCTTGTGTAACTACAAANACAGCTCTTAANGATTTTAATAATGCTGAATATTATAATGCTGCCTCTAAATTTCAAAAAGTAATAAAAGAAGGCGATTCCAATAATAGCTTTCTATTAGCTGAAGCACTAAGAAAATCAAACAGATTATGGCAAGCCCAAAAGTATTATACCGATGCAATAAAAAATGGATATAAAGAGGAAATAGCATACTATTATCTAGCTCTGTCTCTAAAATCAAATAACGCTTATGATCAAGCAGATTCGCTCATATCTCATTACTTATCAAAAGGCAATGACGAGAGCATCATAAAACTTATGAGGCAAGAATTACTATATATTAATAATTTGAGAAAATATCCTGATACAAGTTATTATAGAGTAAAAAATTTAGAAGCAATTAATACTGAATTTGCTGAATACTCCCCTTCTTTTTCAAATGACAAATTGTTTTTTGTTTCAAATAGATTATCAGAAAAAATATATAGTGGTACAGGAACACCTTTCACGGATTTATATGAAGTGAAAACCAGAGGGGCAAATGTAGATTTAAACTCCTTAAAGAAATTAGATGATAACATAAATAATGAAAAAGTTAATTCTGGTTCAATAACCTTTTCTGAAGATGGAATGTATATGATTTTTGCTAAAGGAAATGATGGAAAAAGTACAGGAAGAAATAACGTTGATTTATATTGGTCAAGATTTAGAAGAGGAGGCTGGACAAACCCTAGACTATTAAATGTTAATACATCAAGGAGTTGGGATTCAACACCATATTTATCAAAAGATGGAAAGACACTATATTTTGCCTCAAATAGATCAAAGGGTTTTGGAGGAACTGATATTTATAAGGCTAATGTTAACAGAAGAGGTAGGTGGATTAACATACAAAATCTAGGGCCTGAAATTAATACTCCTGGTAATGAACTTTTCCCATCTGTAACAGAAGATGGAAGGCTATATTTTTCTTCTGATAACCACGAAGGCTTTGGGGGACTAGATATTTTTGTAGCAACAAGAAAAGCTGGTAAAATTACAATTACAAATCCAGGTAAACCTTTAAACTCAAGAGGTGATGATTTTGGTGTAAATCCCTACAATGCTACTCGTGGTTTTTTTACATCGAATAGGGATGGAGGCAAAGGAGATGATGATATATATACCTTTGTAAACAATGACCCTAATCTTAAAATCGTTAATTATATATTAAAAGGAACCACCCTTACACAAAACAATGATGATAAAGACCTTGAAATTTTAGGGAATAGCAGTGTAAAATTATTAGATAAAGAAGGGGTAGTTATTGAAGAAACCTTTACCGACAATGATGGTCAGTTTGAGTTTACTGTATTTACTGATGAAGACTATATTTTAATTGGAGAAAAAGAAAATTATTTTAGCACTAGAGGAGATTTTTCAACAATAGGGAAAGAGCTTGATAAAAGTAAATTAGTTGAATTTGTTACGAATGTTGAATTTGAAAAAAACTTAATACTTGATAGAATTATTGTAAATAAGTCAATCGTTCTAGATAACATTTATTATGATCTTGATAAGGCAGATATCAGAGAAGATGCTGCTTTAGAACTAGATAAATTAGTTGTTATTTTAGAAGATAACCCGAACATCAGCATAGAGTTAAGTTCACACACAGATGATCGGGCATCCGTTGATTATAATCAGGATCTATCTCAAAGAAGAGCTGAATCTGCAGTATCTTATATTCTAAGCAAAGGAATTGATCAAAATAGAGTTAGTGCAAAAGGTTATGGAGAGTCCCAGCTTTTAATTCAAAATGCCAAGACTGAGGATGAACACCAAGTTAACAGAAGGACAGAATTCAAAGTGACAAGCTATGAGTTTATTGATAGTTCAAATAGCGAAGACGAAGAAGAAAAGTTTTTTAATATCAATTAGAAATAAATGTCAAAAAGATATTTAGAAAGAGGAGTATCCTCACAAAAAGAAGACGTTCATAAGGCTATAAAAAATCAAGATAAAGGATTATTTAATAACACATTCTGCAAAATAGTACCCGACATTTTATCTAATGATCCAAATTATTGTAATATTATGCACGCAGATGGTGCAGGTACAAAATCTGCTCTAGCATATTTATATTGGAAAGAGACAGGTGACTCTAGTGTCTGGAGGGGAATTGCTCAAGATGCCCTTATCATGAATATTGATGACCTTATATGTGTAGGAGCTACAAATAATATTATAATGTCCTCTACAATTGGAAGGAATAAACATCTAATTCCAGGAGAGATAATATCAGAAATTATCCAAGGAAATTCAGACTGCATTGATATGCTTAATGATTACGGAGTAAAAATAGTATCTGCAGGAGGAGAAACAGCTGATGTTGGCGATATTACAAAAACTATATTAGTAGATAGCACTGTAATAGCTAGGGAGAGGAGAGATAAAATTGTACAGTGTGATATAAAAGCAGGAGATGTGATTGTTGGACTTGCCTCCAGTGGAAAAGCATCTTACGAAGATGAATATAACAGTGGAATAGGAAGTAATGGATTAACTTCTGCTAGGCATGATGTTTTATCAAAAATTTATGCTGAAAAATATCCAGAAACTTATTCCNCTGAAACAAATAAAAATTTTATTTATTGTGGTAAGAACTTGCTAACTGATAAATGTATGACACATGAAAATATAGGTAAACTTCTATTATCTCCTACTAGAACATANGCTCCAATAATAATTNAAATTCTAGAAAAATATTTAAAAAAAATATCCGGGATCATACACTGTACTGGCGGAGGCCAAACTAAAGTTTTACACTTTTCAAATAAGAAAAAAATAATTAAAGACAACTTATTCNAAGTGCCAGAAATTTTTGAAATAATTCAACGAGATACAAATAGCACCACAAAAGAAATGTATGAAGTATTTAATATGGGGCACAGAATGGAAATATATTGTGATAACAGTATAGCAGATAATATCATTTCCATATCAAAAGAATTTGAAGTTGATGCAAAAATTATTGGAAGAGTTGAAGAATCTTCTAAAAACAGCTTATTTTTAAAATCTGGAGAAGAAATTATCGAATATTAATCGTATAATCGTTTAGGCAAATATGAAATCCGAAATAATTAATAATTTTATCGAAATATGTGGCAAAAAACATGTTTTGACAGAGAATTGGAATAAAGAAACATATTGTAAAGGATGGAGATACGGTAGCGGAGAAGCTATAGCGGTGGTTAAACCTGGAACCTTACTTGAAATCTGGAAAGTATTAAGTATATGTAATGAATCGAACTTAATTATTATCATGCAAGCAGCAAATACTGGCTTGACTGGAGGATCGACTCCATACGGAGAGGATTATGATAGAGACATCGTTATTATCAATACTATGAGAATAAATGATATTCATTTACTAGATAATGCAAAACAAATAATAGGGCTTACGGGTAGTACTTTATATGATCTGGAGAGGAAATTAGATCCATATGACAGGGAGCCCCATTCAGTAATTGGTTCTACAAGCATAGGAGCTTCGATAATTGGAGGCGTTTGTAATAACTCTGGTGGTTCTTTGGTNCAAAGGGGACCATCATATACTGAGTTAGCTCTATACGCAAGAATCAATGAGAAAGGAAAATTAGAACTAATCAATGAATTAGATATCTATCTTGGNAATGAGCCTGAAGAAATTCTAAAGAACCTTGAAGATAAAAAATATGAGAAAAAAGATATTATTCACTCAAAAAAAATTGCTTCAGATAATATGTATTCTAAAATAGTTAGAGATATCAACTCTAAAATTCCAGCAAGGTTTAACTCCGATGACAGATTATTGTATGGAACATCAGGNAGTTCAGGAAAGGTAGCTGTTTTCGCAGTTAGATTAGATACCTATCCCAAACCTAAAAAGAGTCAAGTATTTTATGTTGGAACGAATAATTCTGAAGTTTTTTGGAAAATTAGAAGAGATATACTTTCAAAATTTAAAACATTACCAATTCTAGGTGATTATCTACATAGAGATTGTTACGACGCNGCAAAAAAATATAGCAAAGATAATTTTATTGTCATTGAAAGATTAGGCACTAAATTTCTACCNACTCTTTTTGAGCTAAAAAGAAGTGTTGATCTTCTATCAAAAAAATTTAGTTTTCTGCCAAATAAATTATCTGATAAAATAATGCAATTCTTTAGTGGTCTTCTACCTAATCATCTTCCAAAAAGAATGGAAAGTTTTAGGGATTTATACGAACATCACTGGATCATTGAAATGGGTGATGAAGGTATAGTTGAAGCAAAAAAATATTTTAATAGTTTTTTTGANGATAATGAAGGTGATTTTTTTGAATGTACAGAAAAAGAAGCTAAAAAAGCTCAACTTCACAGGTTTGTTTCAGCAAGTGCTTTTGGTCGGTATCAGACAATTTATGAAAAAAATNTAGGAGGAGCTATGTCTCTTGATGTAGCATTTCCTAGGAACGAAAAAAATTGGTTTGAAACATTACCCCCAGAAATTGACAATCAAATTGAACTAAAATTATATTACGGCCACTTATTTTGTCACGTATTGCATCAAAACTATATTATAAAGAAAGGAGTTGACCCTAAAATACTTCTAGATAAATTACTAAAGGTATATGATGAGAGAGGNGCTGAATACCCTGCTGAACATAATGTNGGGCATGAATATGCCGCTAAACCTAATTTAGTACAGTTTTATAAAAAACTTGATCCAACAAATAGCTTTAATCCTGGAATAGGTAAAACCAGCAAAAATAAAGACTGGAGATAGTTAATTCCCTTTGTTGAAGAAAATATAATATTTTTTGATAGTACAATTGTTTTCTTATATTTGCAACGCAAAAAAATAAATATGATTANAGTTTCAATAAAAGAAAACGAAGATATTAATAGAGCCCTTAAAAGATTCAAAAAGAAGTTTGAAAAGGCTCAAGTTATCAAAGAGTATAGAAATAACACTTTTTATACTAAAAAATCCGTTTCACTCAGAGAAGAAAAACTTAGAGCTAGTTACGTACAAAGGCTAAGGTCAAAAGAGGCATAATTTTATTATCTTTCATTNTCAATGAAAGGTTCCTTCATTAAATTTTTAAAACAAGAGAAAAGATTAAGTTACCACACGGTTATTAGCTATGAGGCTGATCTTAATCAGTTTATATCTTTTTTTTCAGAATATTCTTCAAAGAAAGAAATAGAAAGCGCTGATAAGAGAGCTATCAGATCATGGGTAGTTGAACTATCCCTTAAAAACCTATCTCCAAAATCGATCAACAGAAAGATAGCAACATTAAAGTCATTCTATAAGTTTTTAGTTAAAAGAGAAATAATTAAAATAAACCCAACAAATAATATAAACTCGCTTAAAACAGATCAAAAAATTCCAAGTTTTATAAAAGAAAAGGACATTCACTATCTATTTGACAACTTAAAAGTCAAAAATGATTTTGATGGTGAAAGAGACATGTTAATTTTAGAGTTACTATATGGTACTGGAATTAGAATTTCTGAATTAATTACTTTAAAATCTATAAATGTCAATATGACTAAAAAAGAAATTAAGGTTTTTGGCAAGAGAAATAAAGAAAGAATTATACCAATCCACGAGCAGATTATAAGTCAAATTAAAAAATACACTAATAAAAAAAATGACATAAAAACAAATCATGAATTTCTTCTGTCTACAAAAAAAGGTGATAAATTATATCCTATGTTAATATATAGAATTGTCAAAAAACACCTGTCCTCATTAATAAATAGCAAAAAATATAATCCCCATCTACTAAGACATACTTTTGCAACTCATATTTTAAATAAAGGAGCTGACTTAAATTCTATCAAGGATCTTCTCGGACACGAAAGTCTTGCTGCAACCCAAATATATACCCATAACTCAATAGAAAAACTAAAAGAAACATTTAAAGCTTCACACCCTAGGGCCTAAAAAATCTAAAACAGAAGTAATAAAATCTTTAGGATTTTCTGCATGAACCCAATGCCCAGAATTTTGAATTTTTTTTATTGAATAATTTTCAAATTCATCTGACAAATTATTTTCGTCCTCAACATTAAAGTAGTTTGAATTTTCACCTAGTAAAAAAAGGGTATTGTTTTTTACTTTTCTCCTTAAATTAATTTTAGATGATATATCAGATAGTTTTCTATGCAACAACATAATGTTTGGGGTCCACTTAAATCCATCAGCTGTTCTTTTAAGGTTTTTCAAGATAAAATTTCTTTCTCCCTCATTTTTAATAATGTTAGAAATTGCATTATCAGCATCAGATCTTGATTTCAAATTATTTAAAGAAATAGAAAACATTGCCTTAAAAATATGATCAAAGCGATTTATTCCATAACTTTTATTTGCTATATCAACAATTATCAACTTATCAATTTTATCTTCAAACATATCAGTATACTTAAGAGCTAATTTACCTCCCATAGAATGGCCTAAAAGAGAAAAATTAGTAAGCCCACTTTTATTAAAGAACGAATCTATATCATTGGACATATCTTCATATGAAAAAACCTGAGAATGATAAGACTTTCCGTGGTTTGGCAAATCAATTATGTAAACTTTATAGCTCTTAGAAAGGTACTTAGATACAGTGACCCAATTATCTAATGAACCCAAAAGACCATGAAGGATAACTAATGGTTTTCCGGATCCGAGTGTTTTATAATTTAAAGTCATGATGACTTTATTTTAGACTTGTACAGCTTTATTGTTTCCTCAAGACCAAAAATTAATGAATCAGATATCAGAGCATGTCCAATTGAAACTTCATGGATTTTAGGGATCGATGTTTTTAAAAATTGTAAATTTTCTAAATCTAAATCATGCCCAGCATTAATATCTAATCCCTTACTTAATGCGTATTCTGAAGATTTTATATAATCTTTTACTGCTAAATATTTATCTTTTTTAAAAAATTCAGCATAAGTTCCTGTGTATAATTCAATACGATCAGCACCACACTCAAGTGCTAAATCGACCATAGAAATGGTTGGATCAATAAATAAAGAAACCTTTGATCCATTTTTTTTAATTGAAGAGATAACCTCAGAAAGATCTAGATCAATATCAGACTTTTTCCAACCT